>CAMNDA010000281.1 GCA_946534745.1 uncultured Verrucomicrobiota bacterium
AGCCCCGAGAACGTCTCCGCCCGGCCGCCGACGGCCACGCCCAGCCGCGCCATCTCCGCGACGCCGCGCGTCACGAGCGCCGCGCGGGAGTTGTCGCCGAAGCCGAGGCCGTCGCTCATGCCGACGGCCAGCGCGAGCACGTTCTTCACCGCGCCGCCGAGCTCGACGCCGACCGGGTCGTCCGAGGTGTAGACGCGGAAGCGCGGACCGTTGAAGGCCGCCTGCACGCGCGCGGCGAGCGCCGGGTCGCGCGCCGCCGCGACGACCGCGGTCGGGACGCCGCGCGCGACCTCCTCCGCGTGCGAGGGACCGGAGAGCGCCGCCACCTCCTCCACGCCGAGCGCGCGCGCCGCCGCGACGGAGAGCCGGTCGCCCGTCCCCGCGCAGAACCCCTTCGAGACGCTCACCGCGACCGCGCCGGGCGCGAGCCGCCCGCGGAAGCGCGCGCACACCGTCTCGTAGAACTGCGACGGCGCCGCGACGACGACGAGCCCCGCGCCCGCGGCCGCCTCGGCCGGGTCGTCCGTGAGCCGCAGCTCGCCGGGGACCGTGACGCCCGGCAGGTACGGGACGTTCTCGCCCCGGGCGCGGATGTCGTCGAGCTCCTCCTTCGAGTGCCCCCAGAGCGCCACGTCGCGCCCCCGGGAGAGAAGCAGCAGCGCGAGGGCCGTGCCCCAGCCGCCGTTGCCGATCACGCAGGCCCTGTTCGGGTCGGTTTCCATCCTAGGCTCCCTTCCCCTCCGCCGCCTCGCGCTCGGCGCGCCGCCGCTCGCGCTCGGCGCGCTGCCTCTCCGTGAAGCAGAAGCGGTTCTCGGTTCCGCGCGCGAGGCGCGCGAGGTTCGAGCGGTGCTTGAGGACGACGAGCGCCGCGAGGATCGAGATCGCCGCGCAGACCGCGTTCCAGCCCGCGCCGCCGTCCGCCGGGCGGTCCAGCCACCACGGCGCGGCGCCCACGACGAGCGCCGCGAGGACCGATCCGACCGAGACGTAGCGCGTCGCGCCGAACACGACGATCCACACCGCGAGGCCGAGCAGCGCCGAGTGCGGCGCGAGGCCGATCGCGAGGCCGAGGCCCGTCGCGACGCCCTTGCCGCCCCTGAAGCCGAGGAAGACCGGGAACGCGTGGCCGAGCATCACCGCGGCGGCGCACGCGACGAGCGCGCCGAGCGGCGGCGCGCCGGCGCCCGCGCAGGCCCAGACGGCCTGCGGTACCACCGCGACGGCGGCGACGCCCTTCGCGACGTCGAGCGCGAAGGTGAACACTCCGAGCTTCTTCCCGAGGGTGCGGAAGACGTTCGTCGCGCCGATGTTTCCGCTGCCGACGGTGCGGATGTCGACGCCTCGCGTGAGGCCCATCAGGTAGCCGAACGGGATCGAGCCCGCGAGGTACGCGAGCGCGGCGGAGAGGGCGGAGAGGACGCAGGCGTTCACGGGGACTCCTTCTCCGTCTCGCGGCGGAGCCGGGCGAGCTTGCCCTTGAGGAGCAGCTGCTGCGTCGGGGAGGCGCGCTCCACGAACACGACGCCCGCGAGGTGGTCGGTCTCGTGCTGCACGGCGCGCGCGAGCAGGCCGTGGACGCGCGCGGAGTAGTGCTTGCCGTCCTCGCCGGTCCAGTCGACCGTCACCGAGCGGGCGCGCGTCACCTGCGCCGAAATCCCGGGGAAGCTCAGGCACCCCTCGCTCCCGCGCTGCGTCCCCTCGGGGGCGGAGACCACGGGGTTGAAGAGGATCATCGGCATCTTCACGCCGGCGTTGAGGGGCGCGTCCCTGCCCTGCGCGTCCGGCGGGACGTCGATCACGCAGAGCGACTCGGTGCGCCCGACCTGCTCCGCGGCGAGGCCGACGCCGTCGGCCGCGTACATCGCGTCGAGCATCTCGTGCGCGAGGGCGCGCAGCTCGGGCGTGACCTCCCCGACCGGCGTCGCCGGCTTCCTGAGGACGGGGCTTCCGTACTTGACGATGTCCATGGCGCGCTACTCGTTCACGTCGATCCCGAGCAGCTCGAGGACGCGCGTGAGGTCGTCGTTGTCGAAGAACCCGATCTCGATCTTCCCGCGGCCGTGGCGGCCGTTGGCGTAGGTGACCGAGGGCTCGAGACGGACGGAGGTGGCGAAGCGCGCGGCGAGCTTGTCGAGGAGCGTGCGGAGGTAGTCCGGCGGGATGTCGGACCGCGGCGCCGCGGGCTTGCGCGCGGGCGCGGCGAGGCGCGCCTGGACGCGGCGCTCGAGCGTGCGGACGGTCGTCCCCTCCGTGAGGCAGAGGCGCGCCAGCTCGACGCGGTCCGCCTCGCGCGGGAGCGAGAGCAGGACCTTCGCGTGGCCGGTCGAGAGCAGGCCCGAGCCGACCATCTGCTTCACCTCGTCCGGCAGCTCCAGCAGGCGCAGCGCGTTGGCGACGGACGCGCGGGCCTTGCCGACGCGCTCGGCGATGTCCGCCTGCGTGAGCTTGAACTCCTCCGCGAGCGACTTGTAGCCCTCGGCCTCCTCGATCGCGTTGAGGTCCTCGCGCTGGAGGTTCTCGACGAGGGCGAGCTCGGCGGCGTCGCGGTCGAGCGCCTCGATGACGAGGACGGGGACGGTCTTCAGGCCGAGCAGCCCCGCGGCGCGGAAGCGGCGCTCGCCGCCGATGAGCTCGAAGAAGCCGTCCTTGCGGCGGCAGACGAGCGGCTGGATGATGCCGTGGGCCCTGATCGACTCGGCCAGCTCCTTCAGCGCCTCCTCGTCGAAGACCGTGCGCGGCTGGAACGGGCTGCGCCGGACGAGCTCGACGGCAACCTCGATCACGCCGCGCGCGGGCTCTTCGGGCGCCGGCGCCGCGGCGGCGGGCTTCGCGGCGGGCGCGGGCGTCTCGGCGACGACGGCGACGTTGCGCGTCGCCTCGCGCCCGATGAGCGCGTCGAGGCCGCGGCCGAGGCCGCCGAGCTTCTGCGGCTTCCTCGCGCCGGCCGCGAGCGGGACCTTGGGCGCGGGCTTCTTCGCGGGGGACTTCTTCGGAGTGGGCTTCTTTTTCATACGGATGAATGCCGAATGCTGAATGCTGAATGACGAGCGATGAATGGCAGGCGGGTCAGGGCTCCGCCGGGGCGACGTGGGGGCGGAGGACCTTGACCTTGAGCTTGCCGAGCGCGGCCTCGAGGCGGGCGAAGGTGTCGTCGTCCGGGCAGACGCCCACGATGGCGCCGCCGGAGCCGGTGAACTTGGCGCTCGCGCCGCAGGAGCGCGCGACGGCGACCATGCGCTTGTTCTCCTCCGAGACGTGCGAGACCTCAACGCGCTTGTCGAAGTTGGCGTCCATCAGTTCGGAGAGGCGCTTGTGGTCGCCGCGCTCGAGGCAGCCGCGCGCCTCCTCGGTGATGTCCGCCCAGAACCGCATCGCGTCCACGACCGCCTTGTCGCCCGCGTTGTAGCGCGCCTTGAGGCTGTTGTGGTAGACGCTGGAGGCCTCGGAGAGGTCGGTGCGGTAGGCGACGTAGAGCGGCGGCAGGAGCGCCGGGTCGAGCGGGACGTAGTCGCCCCAGCCGCGGCCCTCGAGGAGCTTGCGGTCGAAGTCCATGTAGACGAGGCCGCCGTAGATCTGGATCACGCGGTCCTGCAGGCCGGCGGCGATGCCGAGCTCCTGTTCCTCGGTCGCGCGGACGATGTTCGCCAGCTCCGGCTTCGGGATCGTGACGCCGTAGAACGACATGAGCGCGCGGTAGGCGGCCGTGACGATCGCGGAGGAGCCCGCCATGCCGACGAGGCCCGGGATCGTGGACTCGGAGCGGATCGTGAAGTTGCGGCGATCGAGCGTGATGCCGTTCTTCTGGGCGTAGGCGTGGAACGTCTTGATCGCGGCCTTGAGCAGTCGCACGCCGCCGTAGTAGCCGAAGAGGCTCACGTCCTGGACGAGGGCGTCGAGAGAGTCGTAGCGCAGGCCGTCGCGGCGCGTCGGCAGGATCGTGAGGTCCGGCGACTCCCAGAGCGTCACCTCGGCCCTGAAGTCCGAGAAGGCGAAGGAGATGGTCTTGCCGAAGTAGCCGTCGGACGGGTTGCCGATCAGGGCGGCGCGGGCGGGGGCGGACGTGCGGATGATCATCGGGAAGCGACGAGTGACGAGTGACGAGTGACGAGCGACGAGTGGCGGGAGACGGGGGCGCTAGGCGATGAGGCCGGCGACGGCGGAGCCGATCATCGGCGCGTCCTCGACGAAGACGGTGTCGAAGAAGACGCCGCGCGCGCCGAGGATGTCGCGCAGGCCCTGCTCGACGCGGCTCTTGAACATCGCGGTGCGGGTCTTGTAGTAGGTCGAGCCGTCGATCGTCACGCAGACCGGGTGGAGCGGGTCGCGCCCCTCGCCCGTGCGGAGCACGGCGGCGGAGACGTTCACCGCGGTGAGCGCGGCGGCGCGCAGGAAGAGCGGCTCGCCGACGGCCATGAGCGTGCGGCGGTCGTCCTCCGTGAACGGGATCGCGGCGAGCGCGCCGGTCGCGAGGAACGGGTTCGCGACGAAGTCGTCGAAGTCCTTCGTGGAGAGCGCGTCGAGCTTGAGGAGCGCGGCGGCGGCGGCCGGGGAGAAGAGGCCGTCCTCCGCGGCGGCGCGGAGCGCCTCGAGGCCGACGTCGCCGATGTAGGCGCCGGAGATCATCTTCTCGAAGAGGCCCTCGTCGGGGTTCTTCCAGCGCCTGGCCGCGCAGCGGTCGAAGTCGGAGCGCGGGGCGCCGTCGAACGCGCCGCTCTCGACGTTCACGATCATCGAGCCGGCGGGATCGAGGCCGGGGACCTTGGCGATGCGGGCGTTGCGCTCGATGTAGGCGATGTTGGTGCCGGTGCCGAGGATGAAGCCGACGTAGGACGAGTAGCGGCGGGCGAGGCCGGCGGTCTTGCCGGCGAGGAGCGTCGCGGTGGTGTCGTTGAGGACGCGCAGCGCGAGGCGGCGGCCGGTCTTCGCGAAGAGCGCCTCGGAGATGCGGGAGCCGACCTTCTCGCCGACGACCTCGGGCGCGTCGATCTGCTTGGACCAGCGAATGAGGCGGCCGTCGAGGTCCGGGAAGATCTCGGTCGGGTAGGAGAAGCAGAAGCCGGCGGCGTCCGAGCGCTGGCAGACGGGCTCGAGGAAGCCGGCGAACGTGTCGAAGAAGTCCTTGGCGGAGAGCGGGGCGCCGTCCGCGCCGGGCATCCTGTACTTGCGGAAGTCCTCCACGCGGGCCTTGCCGGCCTTGTCGAACCAGACGACGGCGACGCGCAGGTTGGTGCCGCCGGCGTCGAGGACGACGACGGGCGTGTCGGTCGGCACCTCGCGCGAGGAGTCGACGTAGGCGGGGAGCATCGCGAGCGAGGAGGGGCGGGCGGCGAGGCCCTCGTCCATCTGGCGGTCGAACTCGGCCAGGAGCGCGCCGGCGTCGACGCTGGCGGAGAAGTCGTGCTTGCGGAAGAACGCTTCGAGGTTCATGCGGGTGGTCTCCGTTTCGGATGCGCGGGATTCTACACGAAGCGTGCCCGATTCGCAACGCGTTTGCCGCGCGCGCGGGCTTCTGGTAGAATCGTGCGCATGAACGTCCTCGTCACCGGCGCGGCCGGATTCATCGGCGCCGCGCTCTCCGAGCGCCTGCTCGGCCGCGGCCACTCCGTGGTCGGCCTCGACAACTTCAACGACTACTACGACCCGGCGCTCAAGGAGGCGCGCGCGGCGCGGCTGGAGGGCCGCCCCGGCTTCCGCATGGTCCGCGCGGACCTGGCGGACGCCGCCGCGCTCGGCGCGGTCTTCGGCGCGGAGCGGTTCGACGTCGTCGTGAACCTCGCGGCGCAGGCCGGAGTCCGATATTCCCTCGTCAACCCCGGCGCCTACGTGCAGAGCAACCTCGTCGGGTTCGTGAACGTCCTGGAGTGCTGCCGCCACCACGGGCTGCCGCGGCTCGTCTACGCCTCCAGCTCCAGCGTCTACGGCGGCAACGAGAAGATGCCGTTCAGCGAGGACGACCGCGTCGACTCCCCCGTGAGCCTCTACGCCGCGACGAAGAAGAGCGACGAGCTCCTGGCGCACGTCTACGCGCATCTCTTCGGCCTGCAGACGGTCGGGCTGCGCTTCTTCACGGTCTACGGCCCGTGGGGCCGGCCCGACATGGCGATGTGGCTCTTCGCCGACGCGATGCTCGCCGGCCGCCCGATCAAGGTCTTCAACCACGGGAAAATGAAGCGCGACTTCACCTACGTGGACGACATCGTATCGGGCGTCGTCTCGTGCGTCGAGTCGGGGGACCTCGGGCCCGAGGAGATCTTCAACATCGGCAACAACCGCCCGGAGGAGCTGCTGCGCCTCATCGAGGTGCTCGCCGGCGCGCTCGGCGTGGAGCCGAAGATGGAGATGCTGCCGATGCAGCCGGGCGACGTCCCCGCGACCTACGCGGACATCTCCCGCATCCACGCGAAGCTCGGCTACGAGCCGACGACGCCGATCGACGTCGGCGTCCCCGCCTTCGCGAAGTGGTTCCTGGAGTACCGCGGGCGGTGAACCGGCGGAAGGCGCTCGCGAACCTGAGGGTCGTCCTCGTCGGGACGCTCTACGGCGGCAACGTCGGGAGCGCGTGCCGCGCGATGGCCAACTGCGGCGTGCGCGAGCTGCGGCTCGTCGCGCCCGATCCGGGCCTCACGTGGGAGTTCGCGCGGCAGATGGCCGTCCACGCGACGGACATCCTCGACGCGCGCCGGACCTTCGCCACGCTCGCCGAGGCGGTTGCGGACTGCGTCGCCGTCGCGGGCACCTCGCGCCGCGGCGGGC
Organism: uncultured Verrucomicrobiota bacterium; assembly: GCA_946534745.1. Taxonomy (GTDB): domain Bacteria; phylum Verrucomicrobiota; class Kiritimatiellia; order RFP12; family UBA3636; genus UBA3636. The sequence continues at coordinate 6,754 of CAMNDA010000281.1, forward strand.
TCTACCGCCGCCACTTCGCCGACTCGCGCGAGGTCGCGCCGGAGCTGCTCGACCTGGCGGAGACGGGCCCCGTGGCGCTCGTCTTCGGGCGAGA
>CAMNDA010000282.1 GCA_946534745.1 uncultured Verrucomicrobiota bacterium
CCTCAACCGCATCCTCGCCGAGGCGACCGGCAAGCCCCTCGCCGACATCGAGCGCGACACCGACCGCGACTTCTTCCTCTCCGCCGAGGAGGCGAAGGCCTACGGCCTCGTCGACCACGTGCTCGTCCCCGCCAAGGCGAAGGCGCCCGAGCCCTCCAAGTAACCGCAATCCCGCGGACGCCGGCGGGCGCGAACCGCGCCCTCCGGCGCCCTCCCCTCCCCCATGCCCCCCCGCAAGACCTCCTCCGCCTCCGGCTCCGGCACGCGCCGCTGCGAGTTCTGCAACTCGCCCTCCTCCGCCAAGAACCCCGTCTTCGAGATCCAGGGCCAGGACGTCTGCGCCAACTGCGTCCGCGAGAACGAGGAGCAGCTCGCGGAGATGCTCGTCTCCCTCCGCGCGGACGACCCCACCGCCGCGCCCGACGACGCCTTCGGCAGCACGCCGATGGGGATGGCCGTCGACGCGCTCGTCGCCGTCCGCGGCGGCGGCCGCTCCGAACGCGCCCGCGCCGCGGCGGCCGCCACCCGGCCCGCCGTCCGCGCCGTCCCCTCCCCCAAGGAGATCAAGGCCGTCCTCGACCAGTACGTCATCGGCCAGGAGCGCGCCAAGCGCGTCCTCTCCGTCGCCGTCCACTCCCACTACAAGCGCATCTTCGGCGCCCCCGCCGCGGCCGGCGGCGCCGCCGACCCCGAGTTCGCGGACGTCGAGCTGGAGAAGTCCAACATCCTGCTCGTCGGCCCCACCGGCTCCGGCAAGACGCTCCTCGCGCGCACGCTCGCGCGCCTGCTCGACGTCCCGTTCGCCATCGCGGACGCCACCACGCTCACCGAGGCCGGCTACGTCGGCGAGGACGTCGAGAACATCCTCCTCAACCTCCTCCAGGCCGCCGACATGAACGTCAAGCGCGCCGAGAAGGGCATCGTGTTCGTCGACGAGATCGACAAGATCGCCCGCAAGACCGGCAACGTCTCCATCACGCGAGACGTCTCCGGCGAGGGCGTGCAGCAGGCGCTGCTGAAGATCGTCGAGGGCACGCTCGCGCGCGTCCCGCCCGCGGGCGGGCGCAAGCATCCCGAGCAGAAGTACATCGAGATCCAGACCAAGGACATCCTCTTCATCTGCGGCGGCGCGTTCGTGGGCCTGGACAAGATCGCCGAGCGCCGCTCGCGCGACCGCCACTTCGGGTTCGCCGAGGGCGCCGCGGCCGCCGCGGCGGCCGATTCCGGCGAGCCGGCCGCCGCCCCGCGCGCGCCGCGCTTCGAGACCGAGGACTTCATCGAGTTCGGGCTCATCCCCGAGTTCGTCGGGCGCCTGCCGGTCGTCACCACCCTCGACGAGCTCACGGAGGACGACCTCGTGCGCGTCCTCACGGAGCCGAAGAACTCGCTCGTGAAGCAGTACCGCAAGCTCTTCCGCCTGGAGGGCATCGACCTCCAGTTCGAGCCGGACGCCGTCCGGGAGCTCGCGAAGGAGGCCGTCGCGCGCAAGACCGGCGCGCGCGGCCTGCGCGCGATCCTGGAGGAGCTGATGACGGACCTGATGTTCGAGGTCGGCGCCTCGACGAAGCCCGACGGCCCCGCCGCCCCGGCCTCGCTCCGCTCGCTTCGCCTCACGGGCGAGCTCGTCCGCGCCCGCCTCGACGGCAGGGCCGACCTCGCCGCCTCCCTCTCGTAGCCGCCCGCGGATCGCTCGGAAAGGTCGCCCGGCCGGAGGGTCCGCCCCTACGAACCGGGGTGGACCGCCTTGCCGCCCGCCGCGCAGAGCGGGCAGGCGGAGGGCTCCCACGTCACGGGCTCCATCCGCAGGAGCGAGAAGTGCGGGATCGCGCCGAAAGACGCCTTCCCGCCGCTGCGGTCGACGAGCGTCACGGCCGCGAGCACGCGCCCGCCGAGCCCTTGGACGATGTCGATCGTCTCCTGCACGCGCCCGCCGCGCGTCACGACGTCCTCCGCGACGATGCACGGCTCGCCCGGCTCCACCGCGAAGCGGCGCATGACGAGCCTTCCGTCCTGCTTCTCGGCGAAGATGCACTTCCGGTCGAGGGCGCGCGCGACCTCGTGGCCGACGAGGATGCCGCCGAGAGCGGGCGAAACGACGGTCGTCGCCTCCCTCGCGAGCTCCGGCGGAACGAGCGCCGCGAGCGCCGCGCAGAGCGCCTCGGCCTTGCGCGGGAAGCGCAGCAGGTTCGCGCACTGGAAGAACTCCGGGCTGTGGAGCCCCGAGCGCAGTTCGAAATGGCCGCGCAGCAGCGCGCCGGTCTCCTTCAAGACGCCGTAAACTTCTTCTTCGGTCATGGTCGAGTCCTCCGGTCGGCGGAAACGCGCCGCATTCTAGCGCGCCGCCCCCCCGCGCGCAACCGCGCGTTGCCCGGCGGGGGGCGGAATGGTAGAATGCGCGCCATGTCCGCCCACGAACCCGACCTCCGCATCGCCCGCTGGAAGAACGGCGCCCGCGCCGCCGTCTCCCTCTACTACGACGACGGCACCGACAGCGCCTTCGACCTCGTCGTCCCCTCGCTCGTGCGCCGGCGCCTGACCGGCACGTTCTACCTCTGCTGCGGCTGGTACAAGGGGCCCGACGACCCGAAGCTCGCCCGCTGGGGCGCGCTCGCCCGCCGGCACCCGGGAATCGTCGTCCTCGGCGAGCACACCTGGGGCCACGGCGGCGGCACGAGCGCCGAGGGACTCGCCGACGCGATCGCGCGCAACGGCGCGCTCCTCCGGGAGATGTCCGGCCTGCCGCCGCGCGCGCTGCTCTCGTTCGGCCGCCCCGGCGGCTGCCCCTGGACGCTTTCGCGCGAGGAGGAGGCCGAGGTCCTCGCCGCGCACGGAGAGTTCCTCCGCCACGACTTCGGCCCGGAGAACTCGGGCGGCCCCGCGAACTTCCACAGGGAGGTTGCGATGCACGCGTTCGCCGACGCCGCCGCGATCCTCGACCGCGCCGAGCGCGACGGCGGCTGGGAGGCCCTCCTCTTCCACGGCGTGGGCGGCGACTGGATCGCGTTCCCCGCGGCGGAGCACGAGAGGCTCCTCGC
>CAMNDA010000283.1 GCA_946534745.1 uncultured Verrucomicrobiota bacterium
ATCCTGTTCTCGTGCGGCGAACGGACCGACCTCGACGCGGAGCGGTCTTCTCGGTCTCTGTGTTGACGCTTCGGCTCCCTGCGGTCGCCTCGCTCCGACCTCCGGTCGGCTATGCCTCGCGGTCGCCCTTCGCCTGCGGCTCGGGCTTTGCGCTCGGCATTGGCAGCCGCCGCCTCTGTGTTTGCAAACTCCGGCTCCGGTCCGGCATGTGGAAGAGGATGGCCGGAATCGGATGCGCCCCTATCGCATTTCCGCGTTGCGCGCGAAGGGGCGGTTCTGGTAGAATGCGCGGCGAAACGGGAGGACAACCCATGAAACTCGTGAAATGGATGCTGGTCGCGGCGCTCGCCGCGGGGATGCTGGCCTCGCCCGCCCGGGCGCAAGGGCGGCTCGGCGACGTGAACCTCGACGATCACGTGGACGCCTCTGACGCCAGCCTGATCCTCGCGGAATATGCCAGTCAGAGCACGTCGCAGGGCACCACCTTCACCGATCCTCAGCAGAAGATCAACGCCGACGTCAACGGCAACGGGGTCGTCGATGCGATCGACGCCAGTGTGACCCTGGCGTTTTATGACTTTCTCTCTTCCGGCGGAAGCGGGAGGATGGAAGACTGGTTGACCGTTAATTCTGCTTATACTTCGCCCGCCGTGGCGCCGCCCGTCTCCTCGGACGGAAACGTCGTGGACGAAAACGCGCATCCCGACGACGCCTTGTACAAGCCCGTCCTGACCGTCACGGTGGACGGAAAGGAGGGCGGAAGGACCTTCCTCCTGTCCGAGGCCAGGGGGCGGGCCATCGACTGCACGGTCAAGGTCTCCGGAGCCAACGCGCGATATTGCGCGACGGGCCTCCGTGTCCACCACAGCGACAAGCTTCTTCTGGCGACGAACCATCTCGGACGCATCGCCGTCGAACCCGGCGAAGCCGTCAAGCAACTCGCCCGCAGCAACCCCGTGGAGGATCCGACGGCCCCGGCGGGAATGAAGGGCTTCTTCGCGGCGACGGCGGGCAAGGCCAATTACGGCATCGACGGGACGATGTGGACGTTTTCCTTCACGCTGTCCGACGACGTGGAGCCGGGCGACATGCTGCCCATCGACATCGTCTTCAGGGCGTCCGAATCCGGCTGGGACCGATTCTCGTGCATAGAAGACAATGCGGCCGGCCGGAACATGGAGGCCTATCTCTTCACGAAGGGCATCTACACGGCGGTCCACACCAACGCCTTCGCCACCGGCGCCGACGTGGCGGCGTGCGCGGCGCTCGCGGGCATCGCGGGCGACGCCGACGGCTACATCGCCATCGCCGACCCGGCGTCCGTCGCCTACCCCCTCTGGGTCGGCGGCGTGCAGGTGTGCGAGACGAACAAAAACGACATCCTCGGCGACGGAACCGCGTCGTTCGCGGAGTCGGCGTCCGGCGGCACGCTCTCGCTCTCCAATGCCACGATCACGGCGACGCACCAATTCGAGGACGAGTGGAGCAGCGGATCGAATACGGCGACCGTCTTCTCGGGCGAGGGCTTCGACCTCACGATCTCGCTCGCGGGCTCGAACATCCTGCAGAACGCGGATCATCCCCTGATCAGTGACCAGGGCCACGGCTACGGCGTCCGTTCGCAGGGCGATCTCGCAATCACGGGCGGCGGGACGCTCGTCGCCGGGACGAATTACGACGGCGCGGGCATCCGCACCGACGGGAACCTGCTCATCGACGAAGCCGTCGTCACGGCCCATAGCGGGCAGGATGGGATTCGCGTCGGCGGCAGCCTCGCGATCTCGAACGCCGTCGTGACCGCCTGTGGAGGCAGCTACGACGGCATCTCCGGCGGCGACGGCGACATCGTCATCGCGGATTCCGTCGTGACCGCCACCGGATGGGCAGGCATCGAAGCCGACGGCCACACGGTCGCGGTCTCCGGGGCGAGCGTCGTTACGGCGGAGGCGACTTGGGGCGATGAAAGCGAATGGGCCCTCTGCGCCTCGGCGCTCGTTCTGGGCGACGGGCTCGCGATCACGGAGCCGGCGGGCGGCGCGTTCGACGGAGACGCGGGGTGCGTTCTGGACCCCGCCACGGGCAAAGCGGCGCTGCGCGTGGTGATCGGCACGCCGCCGCCGCCCTTCGTCACGAACGTCGTCGCGCGGCAGCGCTGGCCATGGAACGGCCTCGTGGACGTGGACTACGAGGTCGGCGGATCCACGAACCTGTTCGCCGGCCTCGAGGCGCGCATCTCGTTCGCCGCCTCGGACGGGCGCTCCTGGATCGCCTCGAACTTCCTCGCGGGCGCGGAGCCCTCGGCCGAGCCGGGTTTCCACCGCGCGACGTGGGACACGAAGGCCGACGGCGCGACGAACGTCGTCGCCGCGAACGTCGTCGCGACCGTGGCGCTCGTGCGGCCGGCGTCGTGCGGCCGGCTGGCGCTGGACTTCGGGGGCCTCGGCGTCCGCACGGACGCTGCCTCCTACCGCGCCACCATCTACGACAACGCCGGGAATCCGACCAAGGACCCGCTGACGGCGGCGATCGGGGACGCCCCGCCGCCGGACGCGGTCTTCGACGACGTGCCGTCCTCGACGCGCAAGGCGGTCGTCGAGTTCCTGGACGAAGGCGGGAACGTGCTGTGCGAAACCGCGGTGGAAGGGGACGCCTTCCCGCGGCTGCCCCCGGGCGGAGAGGCCGTCGTCCCCGTCCTCGAGGGGGACGCCGTGACGCTCCGCGTGGCCCATGCGTGGCCGGCGGAGACCGAAACGGCCGACGTGCGGATCGTCTACGACGACGGCGCCGAGAAGCGGGTCTTCGTCGAGGGCGCGGGCTTCGACGCGGCGGCGGGGAGCTGCGAGGCCGTCTTCCGGGCGGCCGGCGGGGCGGCCTCGGTGAAGTCCGTGACGCTGCTGCGGGACGGCGTTCCCTTCGAGTGGCTCGACTACGCCTCCCCCCCGGCATCCGCGAACGGCGCCCTCGAGCTGGACGTGGACGGCAACGAGTTCGCCAACGGCGCCTACGCCGACGGGACCGCGATGCAGGTGGCCAACCCGCGGCACCTGGACAACGTGCGCAACCACCTGGGCGGCTCGTTCAAGCAGATCCAGGACATCGACTTCGCCGGCTCCTGCGGCATCACCAACGCCATCGCGGTCGACAAGAGCGACGACGGCACGGACATCGCCTGCACGCGGTGCGACCTGGACGCCACGGTCCGCTTCTACGGCGGCGCCGACAACGTCTACGGCTGGACGCCGATCGGCGACAGGGAAGCGAGTCCGTTCAGCGGCACCTACGACGGGAACGGCTGCCGCATCGCCGGCCTCGTCGGAAACGCCGTCGGCCGCCGAAGCTCTGTCTGCGCGCTGTTCGGCTGGGCGATCGGGACAACCGCGAAGCCCGCCGTCGTCAAGAACGTGATCATCGCGGACGACTGTTCCTTCGCCGCCTCCCTCTCCGCCGCCCCGCTGGTCGGGGAAGGCGGCGGCGGCCTGGAGATTGCCGGCTGCGAAACGGCCGGCGACGTCTATGGCGAAAACTATGCCGCCGGCGTTCTCGCCGAGGTCTACCGGGATAGCGGCCTTCAGCTCAAGGTCTCCGAGTGCACGGTCGGCGCCCGGATCCACGGCCAGAATGTCGCGGGCGTCATGTCCTGGTGCAGCGGGGGATCGGCGTCGTTGTACCAATGCGTCTTCGGCGAGGACGGTGCGGCCATCGGCAGCTGGGCCGTGGGAGGGCTCGTCTGCCATGCTGGCCTCAATGAGGCCGATTCGTTCGTCATCGACGAGTGCCATTCCCTAGGAACCCTGTCGATCCCCTCGACCCATGACGAAAACCGAACAAGCTCCCATGGCGGCTTCATCGGATACTGGGCCAGCGAGGGTTCGCTGACGATCGACGGGCAGTGCGAGGTCAAGGCCCGTTTCGACTTCGAGGGCAGCGCCGACCGGATCGGCGGCGTCATCGGCTATTGTACAAGGGAGGAAGGTGTCAGCGACGACCAGCTGAAGAACCGGATGAAGAACATTTTCATCGCGCACGTGTCCGTGGACAGCGGCTGCCTGGTCGCGTTCGAGGATCGCAAGATCGGCACCTACGCGGGCGACCCCTGGCTGGACGCCCTGTAGCGGAGGCGGTTTCCGCGCTTGCGCGCGAAAGGACGATTGCGGTAGAATCAGAAGCACAACGGAGGAACCCCGGATGAAATTCGCAAGACTCGCATGGGCCACGATGGCCGCGGCGGCGCTGCTGCTCGCGCCCGCGGCGTTCGCGCAGGGGATCGTCGTCGACGGCGATCCCGTCGTCGCCTTCGCATCGTCGGATCCCTTCCCGCTCGACACGCGCGAAGGGCCGCGCGAGAGCGACGGCACGGAGACGCTGACGTTCTCGACCCGGTGGCACGGCACGGCCGACTCCTCCGTGAAGATCCTCCAGAGCGGCGCCGCCGCGCCGGTCGCGGAGGGGCTCGTCGGCGAGAGCAACTTCGTCTGGCGCACCACCGTCCACGGCACATACACGCTTACCCACGAGACGGACGGGCCCTCCGACGGCTCCGATCCGGAGACCGCGACGTTCATCGTCCGGGGGCTCTACCCCGACCCGTCGGCGACGCTGCGGTGGAAGTACGCGAAGAACGCGAACGGGTGGTTCTGCGCGCAGGTGGCGCTGACGTGGCATCCGAGCTACGCGGCCGGCATCACGAACATGCGGCTGCTCTTCGCGGACCGCTACGAGGACCAAGAACCGCTGGCCGTGATCAAGACCCTCGACGAAGAGCAGGCGGCATTCTTCCTCGTTCCCTGGATGATCAAGATGGCGGGAGACGACGGAAAGTATTATTTCCTGGACGACGAAACCGGGAACGTTTACTCCGAGCCGTTCCTGGAGAGCGGCTACCGGGAGAAACTGGACGAGCGTCCGACCGTGCTCGCCGGCGACGAGGATGGCACTGTGTCGAGCTGGGCCAGCAGCGACAGCGACAAATATATCACGAACGGCGTGCTGAACGCCGATGGGACAGCCTTTTCCGGCGACATTGCCGTTGGCACCGCGACCGTAGCGGTCAGGTTCGCTTCCACGCCCCGTGGGCTGGGAAGGCGAACGGCGTATCTGGTGGACCCCGCCACGGTGATCGATCCGCTGGGGACGACGGAGACCTACCGCGACATCGAATACCGCGTGGCGCCGATCGACCTCGACGGCTTCTCGGACCTGGGCGCAGGCGATCGGGCGGTCTACGGCGTGAGCGACGAGACGATGGACTCGCCGCTCGCAAGCGTCCCGAAGTCCGAGCGGAAGATCTGCCTGCGCGTTCCGAACCGGCAGCTCCAGACCGTGGGATTGTTCCTCGGAAAACAGATCGCGTGGCTCGCGTGGGACGATGGCGGGGAGCCCCGCTTCCTCCCTCTCGTGGGCAGCTGGAACTCGGCGGAGACGGAGACCGCGCAGCCCGCCCCGCCGCCCGGCCTGTCCTTCGGGGCGCCCCTGTCGCGCCCCGCGTCCCCGGACGAGGCGAACGCGGCGGAATCGTTCGGCCTGCCGCTCGCGGCCGTCGCGACGGCGAAGGTGACGTGCCGGATCGCGACGATGGGATTCGGCGCGGACGGGAGCGTGGAGGGGACGTTCGAGATCGCGGCGGAGGACGCGGGGCGCGTCGTGGCGGAGTCCGGCGAACTGACGCCGGGCGCGAAGCTCTCGGTCCTCGGCGCGACCTCGCTCGGCGGCGCCTTCGA
>CAMNDA010000284.1 GCA_946534745.1 uncultured Verrucomicrobiota bacterium
GCCAGGGCGCCCGCCGACCCGGCTCCGGCCGCGGCGAGCGTCGCCCGCGCGGAGAGGGACGTGGCGCCGGCGCCGGCGAACGCGATCCGCCCTTCGCCGCCCGAGCAGAGCGGCCGGACCGCCGAGTACGACGGCGTCCCGCCGCCCGCCGGCGCGACGACGGCGCGGACCCAGTAGGGCGTCGCGGGGACGAGCCCCGACGCGAGGATGCCGAAGTCGCCCGGCTCCGCCGCCGGGTTGCCGGCGTAGGCGAAGGCGAAGTCCGGATCGCCGAACCCGTCGGGCGAGGACGACACCTCGATCGAGACCGAGAAGCCGGCCGCGCCCGCGTCGTACTCGTCGAGCGAGACGGTCGCCAGGACGCCGCCCTCGGCGGCCTCGACCGAGGCGACGGAGAGGTTCGCGCCCTGCACGACGGCGCGGACGCCGGTCGGCGCCTCGCCCGCGGTCGCCGGGGCGGTGCGGTCGGAGGGCCAGCCGTAGGTCCAGACGAGCTCGGCGTTCTCCGGCGCGGGCGCGAGCGCGACGCGGTTCGTGTCGATGCCGCCCGCCCACGCGACGAGCGGCACGGAGTGCGTGCCCTCGCGCAGGAAGACCCCGCTCTTCGGATCGAGGGAGAGGACGTACCGGCCCTCGCCGCCGCCCAGCATCCCGCCGAACGCCTCGCTGGCGGCGTCCGAGGAGATCGCGGCGTTCGCCCAGCCCTCCTTGGGCACGTTGAAGAGGAACGCCGTGTCCGCGTTCTGCAGGCTCGCGGAGGCGTCGGAGTAGTTCCGGAACGCCGTCGTGAGCGCGATCCGCGGCGCGGCGCCCGAGACGAGGATCGTCTGGTTCGTCGTCTGCGCCCAGTCGTAGTCGGTCAGGATGCGCGCGGCGGTGATCGTGCCGTCGTCGAGGCGGATGCCGCCGTCCTTCACGGCCAGGGCGGGGCCGTTGGAGCGGATAGCGAGCCGGGCGCCGCCGTCGACGACGATCCACATGTTGCTGCCGCGGGCCGTGATGGCGTTCCCGAACGACGCGACGGCGCCGTCGGTGAAGCGGAGCGTCGAGTCGTGGGAGTTCCGGTCGCCGAAGTTGATGCCGTCCTTCTCCGCGACGGACAGGTTCGAGAACGTCCAGGAGCAGTTCCGGAACTTGTCGTCCGTTCCGCTCATGTTGTCGTTGTTGTTGCCGAGGACGGAGACGTCCGGCCCGAGGCCGACGAACGTCACGTCGAGGTCGTTCCGCCCGACGGTCCAGCCGCCGAACCGGTATTTGCCGGGCACGGCCACGGTCGCGACGGTCCCGTCCGCGAAGTCGACGGTCGCGTTGACGGTGCACGGATAGCCGATGCAGTCGTCGGCGTGGTCGCCCGGGATCCAGTTGGCCGGGTCGTTCCACGCGCCCTCCGCGACGTCCTGCCGCCACGTGTAGGTCACGTTGTCGACGGTCGTGACGGAGCCGGTGGCGCTCCAGCTCTCCCACGACGCGCCGCCCGGCGCGACGTTGACGGACCTGAACGCGAACCAGACCTGGTGCGGATCGCCGGGGAACGTCTGCTGGAACGAGAACGATCCGGTCGAGACGAGCACGCGGGAGTCCAGCGCCTCGAGCGCCGACGGATCGGTTCCGGCGTAGAGCCAGACCTCGGTCTCGCCCGCGCCGAGGACGGCGAGCGAGCCGTTCAGCGAGACGGTGTGGTGCGAAAGGCCCGAGGGGCTCGCCGCCGCGGCGAGGACCGAGCCGGCGAGCGTCGTGAAGGACGAGACCGGCGTGACGTCGGACGCGCCGCCGCGGGTCCGGGCGACGAGGCGGTACCACGTCGTCGCGCCCGGCTCGACCTCGATCGTGGCGGTGTAGACGCCGGGGCCGGACGTCGCGATCGCCTGCGACCGCGCGCCCTCCATCGCCGCGTTGTCCGCCCACTGGACGGCGAGCACGAGGTCGCCCTCGCCGACGGAGAGCAGGTTCGCCGTCACCGTGGCGCGGTCGCCGTCATGCACGACGCCGCCGTTGCGCACGATCGGCGCGGAGAAGTCGGGATAGCAGCTCTCGCTCCACGCCGTGGCGCCGGCCGCGTCCCGGGTGTAGAACCGGACGACCGCGGCCTCGGAGGCGTCGGCGATGCGGAACGAGAGCGTCTGCGCCTCGGCGGAGACCTCCGCCTCGACGAGCTGAGAATGGTCCCACGCGGTCTCGTCCGCGCCCGCGTTCGCCTCGCCCCAGACGGCGTAGAACGCGCACGGGCCTTCGGCGGCCGGGAGGGAGACCGAGAGCGCGAGCGCGTCGCCGTCCCTGTCGAAGGATTCGACGACCGGCATCCGCGGGAAGACGCTCCACAGCAGCGAGCCGTCGCCCGGGTCGATGAAGTCGCGCCAGGCGGGGTTCGCGCCGGTGGCCTTGACGCCGGCGGTGTTCCACGCGACCGAATGGCCGTTGAGGCGGTCGGTCCGCAGGCCGACGTTGCCGTAGTCTTGGAAGAGCCACAGCCGGAACCGGTGCCAGCCGGTCCGCGTGCAGGCGTAGTCGCCATAGGCGGCCTTCGTGTAGTCGCGGTTGTCGAGGACGGCCTCGCCGTCGATCTCGATGCGGACGCCGTCGTCGAAGTTCTCGCCGAACGTGTAGGTCTTCCCCGCCTCGAGGAAGATCGCGCCGTCGTAGGCGAAGCCGAGGTTCTTCTGCTGGCTGCCCCAGTCGTAGTCCTCGTTTCGCTTCGTCGAGTGCCCGTAGCGCTCCGTGTCGGCCATGATGACGCCCTCGACCACGTCGGCGTCGGCGGGAACCGTCGGGAGGTTCCTCGTCTCGAACGCCGAGATGTTGGTGAACATCGCCTGCCGCAGGCCCCATTCGCCGCCGGTGAAGTCCTGCTCGACCGGCGTCGAGAAGGAGAAGACCCGCGAGACGCCCTCGCCGCCCGCGGCGTTGCGCGCGACGAGCCGCGCCGTGTAGTCGCGGCCCGGTCGCAGGCCGGTCGCCACGAGGTTCGTCGCGCCGGCGGTCACGCCGGAGGCGAGGAGCCGCTCGTCACCGTCCCAGGCGCCCGAGAGCCCGTCGAACGCGCCGGAGAGGAGGCTGTACTGCAGGTAGACGTCGGCCGCGCCGCCCTGCGCGCCGGTGCCGGCGTCGACGAGGATCGAGGCGATCGTGGCGGTGTCGGCGGTCGCGCCGGCGACGTGCGAGAAGGCGACGGCGGGCGGGACGGAGTCCAGGACCGGCAGGTCCGGCAGGTAGACCGAGTCGGTCCAGCGCGAGACGCCGGACTCGTCCACGTAGCGGAAGCGCAGGTAGGTCATCCCGGCGAGGTCGGCGGCGGGGATCGAGAAGCTCTGCGCGACCGCGCCCTTCTCGAGCGGGGCCGTCGCGGCGACGGTCCAGGCCGCCGGATCCTCCGCGCCGTGGACGGAAGCGAGGTACGCGGTCGCGACGGCGTCGGCCGGCAGCGGGCTGGCAATCCCGACGACGGCCGCGAGGCGCTCCGCGGTGCGCGTCACGGAGAGGACGGAGAGATCCGGGCGGATATCCTCCGGCCGCGGCGCGAACGCCTCGAACTCGTGGTAGATCGTGCCGTCGCGGCTGGGATTCGCCTTGAACGTCAGCCGGACGCCGGTCGCCCGGCGGAAGAGGACCGTGCCCGGAAGAACCGCCGAGAGCTGCGCGGACTGCGTCGCGTCGCCGTTCGTGTGGAGCGTGCCGCTGTCCTCGAGCGTCGTCCACGCGCCGGTCTCGTCCTGGAACGAGACGGACTCGATCGCAATCTTCATCCAGTTGCTGTCCGGCCAGTAGGCGTAGGCGCGGATGCGGGAGACGTCCGATGGCTCGGCGAGCGTCCACGTGACGGTGTTGCCGCTGCCGAGGCCGCAGCCGTTGTTCTGCGTCGTGAAGGCGCCGTCGGAAAGGTACTTCGTGCTGCCGGTCCACTTGGTCGCGCTCACGGCGTACGTCGCGGCGCGCAGGAGGTTGTCCTCGAAGGGCGGCGAGGAGGTCGACCACGTGCCCGTGTTCGTCCAGGAGCCCGGACCGACGTACGTTCCGTTCGTCTCCGGTCCGGTCTCGAATGCGACCGGCAGGTCGCGCACGCCGCCCGGAAGGCCGCTGTCGAGGCGCAGGACGCCCGCGTAGGACGTCGCCGGGCGGAGCCCGCGCGCGACGAGGTTCGTCCAGCCGGTCGCGACGAGCGTCCCCGCCGGGAAGGCGTTCGTCGCCGCGCTCCCCTCCGGCGCGACGAGCAGCGTGGCCGAGGCCTGCGCCGAGCCCTCGCCGAGGGTGAAGACCGAGAGCGTGATGCCGACGGACGCGACGTCCGGCTCCACTCCCTTGAGCGCGGCCTGCGGGGCGGGGTCGTGCGCCGTCGCGGTGCGCATGCGGACGATCACCGTGCCGCTTCCGCCCGCGCCGCCGCGCATCGCGCCGGAATTCTCCGTGGACGAGCTGTTGCAGCTCGTTCCGCCGCCGCCGCCGCCGCCGAAGCCCGGCGTGGCGTGGATGAGCGCGGCGACCAGGTCCGCGTCGTACCAGGCGGCCGTGAACGCGGCGCCCGTGCCGGCCGTGGGTCCGCCCGGCGCGCCGCCGGCCGTGCCCGTGCCCTGGCCGGCTCCGCCGCCGCCGCCCGCGCCGTAGACGCGCCACTCGCCGGAGATGTCGCTCTCGTAGCCCGCGCCGCCGTCGCCTCCGACGATTCCGGAGGCGTCCGCGCCGGCGCCGCATGCGCCGCCGCCTCCTCCTCCCGCGGTGGCGCCCTTGCCGCCCGGGAAGCCCGCCGTCGCGGCGCCGCCGGCCTGGTTGCTGCCGGAGCCGCCGCCGCCGTTCGCGCCGGTGCCGCCCGCCCCCTTGTTGTTGGAGCTGCCGTAGCCGCCGCCGGCGGCG
>CAMNDA010000285.1 GCA_946534745.1 uncultured Verrucomicrobiota bacterium
TCGGCGTGAAGACGAGCGCGTCGGCGGCGTTGGTGATGGAGAACGAGAGCCGGCCGTCGGCGAGGGCCGATGCGTCGCCCGCGGGGCGCGTCCAGGCGCCGCCGGAGGCGGCCTGCGCGGCGGGGTCGGAATCCCACGCGGCGCCCTCAGGATAGCCGTCCGCGGTCCAGCGGACGTCGAACCAGTCCGAGGCGGCGTAGACGGCGAAGGAGCCGGCGGCGACGGCGGTCTCGCCGTCCGCCTCGGCGACGAAGGCGAAGGCGTGCGCGGTGCCGGGGCGGACGGTCACCGAACGCGAGAGCGTGCCGGAGGCGGTCTCGGTCCAGACGGCGTTCGTGGCGCCGTCGAGCAGGAGCGCGAGCGTGGCGGAGGCGGCGCGCAGCGTGAGGGAGACGGAGAGCGCGACGTCGGCGCGGCCGTCCTCGGCCGCGGCGGTCGCGGGGCCGAGCGCGACGGCGGGGAGGTGCACGGCCGTGGTCGCGGTGCCGGATGCGGAATCCTCGCCTCCGTCGGAGACGAGCGTGGCGGTCCAGGGATAGTCCGTGGCGGGCGCGAGGCCGGAGAAGGAGAACTCGAACGTGCCGGTTTGCGCGAGGTCGAGCGTCCGCGTCTCGCCGCCGAGCGCGACGGTCAGCGTGGCGGAGGAGCAGTCGAGGCCGAGCGAGTCGACGCGGACGGAGAGCGTGGCGGCGTCCTCGGTCGCGGAGACGGCGACGGCGCCGAGCGCGGGCGAGGCGTCGACGTCGCCCGTGCGCTTGATCCAGACGCAGTCCACGAGCTCGCAGAGCGAGCCGGAGTTGGGCGTGAGGCGGAAGGCGGCGTCCGCGCCGCGCGGGAGCTCGAACTCGGAGGAGAGGATCGTCGTGGAGGCCTCGTTCTTGTTGTTCGAGGCGGACCACGCGGCGGCGCCGTTCGTGACGACGGCCCAGGTGGAGTGCCCGGTGCCGGAGGGGCGCTGGTACTTGTAGCCGAACTTGTAGCGGCCGGGCCCGAGGTGGCCGAGCGGGACGTCCGCGCCGGGCTCGGGGCGGGCGGCGGCCTGCATGCTCAGGCCGGCCGTGGCGGGGTCGTCGACGCGCGCGGCGGGCAGGAGGTCCTCGCCCTCGGCGAAGAGGACGACGCCCGACCAGCCGATGCCGTAGCCCTCGTTGACGCGGTAGAGCCAGTTGGTGGCGAAGGAGGGGTTCGCGTCGTCGAGCGAGAACGAGCCGCCGCACTGCGGGAACCACTTGCCCGGGTAGCGGTCCGGGTCGAGGCGGTAGAGGTCGGTGCCGTGCAGGAAGAGGAGCGGGACGGCGTAGGAGATGTTGGTGGGCTCGTTGCAGCGGCCGGAAAAAAGCGTCTCGCCGGTCGTGCTCTTCACGACCCACGAATACCGCCACTCCTCGTCGAGGCGCGCCTGGCGGGCGTCCTTCTCGGGGCCGGGCGCGAGGAGGTCGATCAGATACTGCGCGTCGCGGGCGAGGCAGGGGTTGGCCATGTATTCCTCGTGGAGGGCGAGCAGCTCGTCGATGTCCGCGAGGACGTGCTCCTCGGCGCCGACGTTGAGCGTGACGCCGTCCGCGTTCTGCGCGGCGCCGGCGGTGACGGCGCCCTCGAACGCGAAGTCCGACGCGCCGGCGAGGCCGGGGAGGTTCACGGTGACCTCGCGGAAGCGGTGCTTCGGGCAGGCGGGCAGGCGCACGTCGAACGCGAGGACCTGCGTGGAGGAATCGTAGGCGAGGTTCTCGATCGAGGCGTTGTGGTAGAGCCAGTAGTATTCCCAGATCTCGTCCACCGACGCGACCCAGAAGAGGTCGGAGTTCCGGATCTCGTTGGCGAAGAGGCCCTTGAAGGCGTCGCCCACGCCGTGCGTGCCGCCGAGGATGAACTTCGTGCCGGCGCCGCTCGCGATCACGGCGTTCACGGCGTTGGAGAAGCTCGACTCGCTGCCCTGCGCCCAGATGCGGGCGAAGCCGCCCTGCGGCTTGCTCTCGAAGGACGACGGGATGCCCGCGGCGCGGTCGGTCCAGTCGTCGATGAGGATCGAGTTGGCGGGGTAGCCCGAGGCGGAGTTCTGGAAGATCGACCAGCAGATCTCGTCCGAGATGCGGCAGGCGTCGAGATAGACGTGGTTGCCGTTGGGCTCGGTCATGATCTTCAGGGGCTGGCCGGTCTTCGACTCCCAGCGCGCGGAGATCGGACCGAGGCGCGCGGCGACCGACTCGGCGTCCTTGGTGTCGGCGCCGTCCACGTCGTGGAACGTGCAGGACCAGCCCGTGCGCATCATCGAGCGGACGTCCTCCGGGGAGATCTGGAGGTAGTTGCCGTCCGAGTAGGCGAAGACGGCGGACGAGCACGCGAAGCGGCGGACGCCGCCGGCGCCGTCGGAGAACACGAGCGGGTCGTGGACGCCGTCCACGGCGCCGTCGAGGTCCGAGTCGCCGTCGTAGTAGCCGGCGGGGATGTCGCGCACGGCCTGGTCGAGCAGCAGGTCGCCGCGCGGGTACTTGCGGTCGTGGGTCGTGCCCGCGTGCGGATAGCCGTTGAAGAGCGCCCAGGTCGAGCAGAAGTCGCCGAGCGACATGTCGTCGCTGATCATGCAGAGCGGCGCGGCCTTGTTGAACTTGACGCGCGCGAACGCGGGCGCGTTCGCGGCGGTGTAGCCCGGCGCCCTGAGCGTGACGTGCACGACCGCGTCCGGCTCCGCGGCGGCGGCGGACACGGCGAGAACGACCAGGGGGAGCAGGCGAGACATCGGGACGAGGCGAGCGGTTAGAGTTCGGTGTTGGTCGGGACCTGCGTGTCGGAGACGCCGATGCGGACGAAGCGCGTCGGTTTGGAGGAGGGCGCCGGAATCGCGAGCGTCTTGAGTCCGGGCGCGGTCGCCTTCACGGACGTGACGGCCATGTAGGTGCCGTCCACCGTGTCGGCCGCGTAGACGGTGTACCACGCGTCCTTTGCGGCGTTCTTGATCGTGACCTCGAAGGTCGGGTTGTTCGAGGAGTCCTTCCCGAAGGCGAGCGGGACGTGCCCGCCGTCGGCAAGCGTGGAAAGGAGCGGAACGGAGAACCCTCCGGCATAGGTCGCCTTGAAGTCGCCGATGGAACCGCCGCCGACGTAGCCGACGCCCTGCAGGTAGCGCCGCGGGGTCGCGAGCGCGATCCATTCGGAGCCGGACGCGGCGAGCGTGGCGCCGCCGACGGCGTAGCGCACCTTCGGCGGAGAGGAGCCGAAGTCGAACGTGGCGACCCACGCGGTCGAGGCGGCGGACGGCGCCGCGCCGGAGAGCGCGACCCACGAGGAGCCGTTCCACGCCCGGTAGCTTCCGCGCGCGAAGCAGAGCCCCGCGATGGCACCGGCAGGGGCGTTGGGGGGCGCGGCGGAGAGGACAGGCGCGAGCGTGCCGTCGACCGTGACGAAACCGCCGCCGGCGCTCGGCTCCGTCGCCATGAAGCGCAGCTCCGCGCCTTCGGGCAGGCCGAGGGTCAGGATCGAGCCGGACCGCGAGGAGGCGTCGCCCGCGGGGGCCGTCCAGCGGCCTCCCGCGGCCGCTTCGCCGGCGGAGGGGCGCCAGGCGGC
>CAMNDA010000286.1 GCA_946534745.1 uncultured Verrucomicrobiota bacterium
GCAATTCCACCGTGCGTGATTTTCGTTGATTTCTCGCTCGTGGAGTGGATAAATACATCAAAATCACGCACGGTGGAATTGGATTGCGGGCGGCGGGCGCGCCGTGGGCGTGCTCTTATCAAAGAATGTCCGTCGAAGGCGATCGAAGGCGATTCCTGGGTAGGGACGTTTCCACGAAACGTCCGCGCGCGGTGGGTGCAACACGGGAGCGCCCGCACCGGCGAGGTGCCGTTCTACGGCCGGCGGAGAGGAAGGAAGAGGACGTCGAGGCTCGTGCCCTTCTCCGGATCGCGCTCGTAGCGGAAGAGGCGCCAGAGGAAGGAGAACTTGCGGTAGCCGTCCTTGCGGCGGTCCCAGGTGATCGCCGGGAAGACGTCGGTCGACTCGTCGCCGTTCAGCCGCTCGTAGTGGTAGAGCCGCCACAGGACGCGCCGGCGGGCGTATTCGTGGTTCTCCTCCGGCACCGACTCGTGGCGCCAGTCGTAGAGGAAGAGCAGCGCGGAGAACGTCTCGAGCTCGGCGTCGAGCGACTTTTCGCCGGACGGCAGGTCGAACATCACGCCGCGCTTTCGCTCGTGGGACCAGAGCGGGAAGAGCCAGTCGGAATCCTCCGCGACGTAGCGCGCGACGTCGTTGGTCGGATCGGCGACCGGGCCGCGGGCGATGCTTTCGAAGAGCTCGTCGGCGACGTTGCCGTCGAAGGAGCGCCAGGACCGGACGTTCGAGAAGCGCGCGAGCGGGCCGTTCGTCGAGAGGGGCGCCCCGAGCTTTCCGGCAAGATCCCACCAGCCGCCGTTCAGATGGACGGAACGCTCGGAGCCGCCGAGACCGAGGAGGAAGGAGCTTTCCTCCCGCGCCCTGTCCAGGACGGGACGAACGACGGGGTTCGTTTCGACGACGCCGGGACCGACGTAGCGGTACCAGGCGTCGTCGTGGAAGAAGTCGCGGTCGGGGGCGCGGGGAGAATCCATTTCGGCGCGGAGGACGTCGACCGAACGGTTCCAGTGTTTGTTCCAAAGTGGGAAGAATTCCGACCGTCCGTCGTTCCTTCCCCGCCGTTCGTGTCCGAGAAGCAGGTAGCGGAGCTCCCATTCCCGTTTGTACTCCGAATACCGGGTGTAGTTCCACAGCGGGAAAAACCAGGAGCCGGTCTCGCCGCCGGTGCGCGTTCCGACGAGGGGCGTGGCCCAATACGTGTTCGTCGTGACGATCCGGGCGGTTTCGAACCGGTTTCCTTCCTTGTAGTGCGGTTCGAGGTAGGAGCTCTCGTCGCGTCCCCAGAGCGGGGTGTAGAAGTGTTTTCGGTCGCGGTACCAGAACGGGAAGAGCCACGAACGGTCCGGTTCCCAGCCGCCGAGGCCAAGGAGGACGCGGCCGCCGTCGCCGTCCCACCAGGTAAGGAGCGGCGGGATGGCGCCCCAGCCGTGGCCCTGCGCGTAGAGCGGCGAAACGAAGTCGCCGTTGTCGTTCCAGGAGGTGAGGAGCGGCGGAATCCCGCGCCACTTCCGGCCCTGCGCGTAGAGCAGGGAGACGAACCTGCCGTTTTCGGCGTCGCGGTGGTAGAGGGGGAAGACCCAGTGGCTCCCGTCGGCGTTCCAGCCGGCGAAGCCGAGCAGGACGCGGCCGCTGCCGTCGGCGTTCCACCACGAGAGGAGCGGCGGGACGGCGCGCCAGTCGCGGCCCTGCGCGTAGGGGAGCGAAACGAAGAGGTCCTTCGCCTCGTCGCGGAAGTAGAGCGGCGCGAACCAGTGGGCTTCGGGCTCGAAGCCGGCGAGACCGCCGAGGAGGTAGAGCGAGGATTCGCCCGTGGCGGGGTCAAGACTCCGCCACGAGAGGAGCGGCGGGATGGCGCTCCAGCGTCCGGCCTGCGTCGCCCAGAGCGGCGTCACGAGCGTGTCGGACGCGGCGTCGCGGTAGAAGAGCGGGACCGCCCAGGAGCGGGAGTCGTCCCAGCCGGCGAGGCCGAGGAGCGCGCGGCCGCTTCCGTCGGCGTTCCACCACGAGAGCAGCGGCGGGATGCAGCGCCAGGCGCCGTCCTTCGACGCCCAGAGCGGTGAGAGGAAGACGCCGGTGTGCGGGTTGCGGTAGCAGAGGGGAGCGACGAGCTCGCCCGTCTCCGCATTGTGGTAGAAGATCGGGAAGGCCCAGCGCTCCGGGCCCTCCCAGCCGCCGAGGCCGAGCAGGACGCGGCCGCGCTCGCCGTCGGGCGACCAGCCCGAAAGCAGGAGGGGGATCGCGCGCCAGTCGTCGCCCATCGCCGCCCACGGCAGCGAGACGAACCTGTCGCCGCCCGTGCCGGCTCCGTCCTTGGCGTAATAGAACGGGACGGCCCAGTGCGTGTGCGAGGCGCCGTCGCGGAGATTGCCGGCGAGGAAGAGACCGAAGCGATCCGAGTAGCGCCCGGGGTCGGACGGGTCGCGGCGGTGGTCCCAGAGCGGAAACACGGCGAAGCGGTTCTCGCGCGGGCCGGTGAAGCGCGCGACGAGCGGCCACGGGCAGAAGAGCATCGTCTCGTCGCCGTCGCGCGACCAGATCCAGAGCGGAAAGAGCGCGTTGTGGTTGTCGCCGGAGCGGGGATCGGACCCGCTCCAGTAAAGCGGGAAGACGTTGAAGTAGTCGGGTCCCCAGAACGCCGGGAAGGCCATGTGGCGATGACTCTCGGTGTCGAACGAGACGAGCCCGCCGAGCCAGTTGAACTCGTGCCAGGGCTCGCCATCGCCGTCGCGGTACATCGAGAAGATCGGGCGGATCGCGAAGCGGTCGTCGGAGAACTCGCCGATCGGCCAGAGGACGGAGAGCGCCGGCGCGCGGTAGTAGGCGAGCGGCCAGAGGTTCACGCGGTCCGAGGCGGGGCCCTCCCGCGTCTTGTATTCGCCCGTGTAGAAGGGCGTGCCCTTCATGCCGCGCGTGGCGCAGCCGCAGCAGAGGACGGCGAGGAGAAGAAGCGGGAGGAGGCGTTTCATGGGCGGAGGCAGGAGGTCGAAACGGATGAAGCGCGGCGACGCGTTGTTCCTTTTGACGAATCCATTGGTAGGGATATTCACTTTTCCGGCCGGCCACGTGTCCTTGTCCAAAGGGGGATGGCGTCAGACGCCGGGCGAGAAGAAGAGGCGGGCGCCGGAGCGGCGGACGGACCAGCCGTCGGGCAGGAGCGCGAGGAGCGCGGCGCGGTCGGCGTCGGAGAGGACCGGCGCGTCAGGCGCGGGCGCCGCGGCCGGGCGCGCGGAGGCCCCGGCGAAGACGTCGCGGAAGGGCGCAAGGTTGCCGCCGGAGGGGGCGTTGTGGTCGTCGACGATCGCGAAGACGACGAGGGCGAACGCGGCGCGGAACTCGGGCTCCGCGAGGACGTCGCGGAAGAGCTCGGCGACGTGCCGCGGCGGGTTGCGGAACGCGCCGCACCCGAACGCGGAGAGGACGAGCGCGCGCTGCCCGTTTTCGCGGGCGATGCGCAGGATCGTCCGGATGCGGCGGCGCATCGACTCCTCCGGGCCGGGGGCGAGGCGCGGGGCTCCGTCCGGCCCCGCGACGGTCTCGGGATGCGAGACGGCGGGGACCGAGACGAAGTTGCACTTCCACGGCCGCTCGAGCAGCGGATAGCCATCGGGCTCCGGACCGCGGAAGACCGTGGCGCCGCGCGTGAAGATGCCCGCGCCGTCGACGCGCAGCGGATAGCGCTGGGGCGCGCGAGGGATGCCGTAGTCGACGCCGAACTCGGCGAAGCGGTAGAGCGAGCGATAGAGATCGGAGGAGCGGAAGAGGTGCTCCTCCTGCGCGCCGGCGCCGTTGTATACGCCGCCGCCGGGCGTGGTGGCGCTGGCCATGTTGAGCACGCAGGTCTCGGGCTCGCCCGCCTCGACCAGGCGGCGCGCGGCGGCGAGGCAGTCGCCGCCCTCGACCTCGACGGCCGCCGGCGCGGCGTCCGGCGCGGCGCCCGGGCCCGGCGGGAGCTCCTCCGCGTAGAAGCGCGTGTCCGCCCCGATGTCCTGCGAAAGGGCCAGGTCGATCCGACCCGCGCCGGGCAGGGGATAGCCACCGGCGCGCACGCGCGCGACGGTGTCGCGGAAGACGTCGGCGCGGAGCTGGTGGATCGCCTGGTCGGCGTCCCAGTCGCGGCGATGTTCGGCCCTCGCCTGTGCGAGGCGCTCGGAGGCGATTCCAAAGGAGACCGCCCAGCGCTTCGCGTTCCAGCCGTTGTTCGTGTTCATGCCCTTGATTCTACCCTCACCACCCTCCTTCCCGCAACGCCTCTTCATCCTCTCCCCTCCATCCTCGCCCCCCCACCGCCCTCCCCACCGCCCTCGCCGTCTTCCCTCACCATCGCCTGTCCCACCTCCATTCTTTCAATTCCACCGTGCGTGATTTTCATTGTTTTCGCTTCTCCTCCACTGCCGTTTTCTCCGTTTTGCCGACCGTTTCCAGTCTTCCCTACGCCAACCGTCGCCTTCGCCCGCGCTCGCGTTGCTCCCGCTCGTCCCGGTCCGCGCGCAATCGACGGAGGAATCCCGCCACGGTCGCGCTTTCCGGCGCGGCGAGCAATGCTCGCAGTCGTTTCCGTGCGCCGGGGAGCCGCTCGCGCAATGTCGGCCGCACC
>CAMNDA010000287.1 GCA_946534745.1 uncultured Verrucomicrobiota bacterium
CTTGGCGACGTGCTCAAGCCCGAGGCCGGCGGCGGCGAGGATGGCGCGGACGTTGGCGAAGGCGCGCTCGGCCTGCGCCGCCGCGTCGTCCGGGATTTCGCCCGTGGCGGGGTCGACGGGAAGCTGTCCGGAGACGAAGACGAATGGCCCGGCGTCGATTCCCT
Source organism: uncultured Verrucomicrobiota bacterium (assembly GCA_946534745.1). Lineage (GTDB taxonomy): Bacteria > Verrucomicrobiota > Kiritimatiellia > RFP12 > UBA3636 > UBA3636. The sequence goes on from CAMNDA010000287.1 coordinate 165, forward strand.
GCGAATAGGGACCGAGCGCGGCGGGGGCGGAAGGGGTGGAAAGGGGGGACATGGCAGTCGTTCAGTCCGCGGTGAAGAGGCCCTTGCTGAAGTAGCGGTCGCCGCGATCGGGGAAGAGGACGACGACGTTGCCGCGCAGTCCCGCGCGGATCGCGCGCAGCGCGGCGGCAAGCGCGGCGCCGGAGCTGGAGCCCGCCACGATCCCCTCGCGCCGCGCGAGGTCCCGCGCGGCGTCGAACGCCTCCTCGTCCGCGACCTTGACGACCTCGTCGACGAGCGCCATGTCCATCGTCTCGGCGACGAAGTCGTTGCCGATCCCCTCGATGTCGTAGTCGGCGTGTTCGCCGCCGCCCATCGTGGAGCCGACGGGGTCCGCGAGCACCGCGCGCAGCGCCGGGTTCCTCTCCTTGAGATAGCGCGCGACGCCGCTGAAGGTGCCGCCGCTGCCGGCGCCCGCGACGAACGCGTCGACGCGCCCGCCGAGGTCGCGCCAGATCTCCGGGCCGGTCGTCTCGTAGTGCGCGCGCGGGTTGGCCGGGTTGCGGAACTGCCCGAGCACGACGGCGCCCGGCGTGGCGGCGGCGATCTCGTCCGCGCGCCTCTCCGCGAGCAGCATCCCGCCCGAGCGCGGGGTGCGGACGATCTCCGCGCCAAGCGCACGCAGCAGCGCGACCTTCTCGCCGGAGAACTTGTCCGGCACGACGAAGACGACCCGGTAGCCGCGGCCGATCGCGGCGAACGCGATGCCGATGCCGGTGTTGCCGGCGGTGCCCTCGACGATCGTGCCGCCGGGGCGCAGCGCGCCGCGCCGTTCTGCATCATCGATCATCGCGCGGCCGATGCGGTCCTTGACGCTGCCGCCGGGGTTCGCGAGCTCGAGCTTGGCCCAGAGCGTGGCGCCTTCGGGCAGGTCGAGGCGCCCGAGCCGCACGAGCGGCGTTTCGCCGATCAGGTCGGCATAGGAGGAGTAGAGCATGGGAAAAAGGGGGGGGGGATTGGGGTTTGGAAATCGGGTGGAGAAGACGCGGACGTCCGCGTTCAACACCCGCCCCGCGTCCCGCTCGCCGTCGACGCCGCGCGCAGCGCCGCATCCACGTCGCGCCAGATGTCCTCCGCGTCCTCGATGCCGACCGAGAGCCGCACGAGCCGGTCCGTGATCCCGACCTTCGCGCGGATGTCCGCCGGAATCGAGGCGTGCGTCATCGTGGCGGGGTGGCACGCGAGCGACTCCACGCCGCCGAGCGACTCCGCCAGCGCCACGAGCCGCAGCGCGCGGAAGAACGGCCGCGGGTCGAGCCCGTGCGCGAGCTCGAAGGACACCATCCCGCCGCCCGCCGCCGCCTGGCGGCGGTTCGTCCCGTAGCCCGGGTCCGACGGCAGCCCCGGATACCAGACGCGCGCCACCGCGGGGTGCGAACCGAGCCGCCCGGCGAGGATCCCCGCGTTCGCGACGTGCCGGTCCATCCGCACCGCGAGCGTCTTGAGCCCGCGCAGCAGCAGGAACGAGTCGAACGGCCCGAGCACCCCGCCCGTCGCGTTCTGGACGAACGCGAGCGACTCGGCCAGGTCCGCGCGCGCCGTGACGGCGAGGCCCGCCACGAGGTCGCTGTGCCCGCCCAGATACTTCGTGGCGGAGTGCACGACGACGTCCGCGCCGAGCGCGAGCGGCCGCTGCAGATACGGGGTGAGGAACGTGTTGTCCACCACCACGAGCGCCCCGCGCGCCTTCGCGACGGCGGCGACCGCCGCGAGGTCCGTCACCGCCAGCAGCGGGTTGGCCGGCGACTCCAGCAGCACCGCCCGCACGTCCGGTTGCTTCTCGAACGCCCGCTCGAACGCCTCGGGCTCCTCCCCCTCCGCGAGCGTCCAGCCGACGCCGAACCGCGCGAAGACCTTGTCGAGGATGCGGAACGAGCCGCCGTAGACGGTGCGCGAGAGCAGCACCCGGTCGCCGGCCTTCAGGAGCGAGAGCACCGCGCCGATCGCCGCCATCCCGGACGCGAACGCGAAGCCGTGCGTCCCGCCCTCCAGCTGCGCGATCGCCGCCTCCAGCGCCGCCCGCGTCGGATTGCCCGTGCGCGCGTATTTCCACCCCGTGTTGTCCCCCAGACCCCGCTGGCGGAACGTCGAGGTCTGGTAGATCGGGACGTTGACGGCGCCCGTGGCGGCGTCGCCGTCCGGTCCGGCGTGGACGGTCTGCGTGGAAAGGGAATGCTTCATTGTCGAACCACTGCCGAATGGTTGTGAAGAATGGCCGCGATCCCCTGCGAATGGGGGCCGTTCGCGGAGAGGCGCCGGCGCGGAGGATGCCGCGCCGGCGCCCTCGCGAGTCGCGCGCTAGATCGCGTCGAGGGCGCGGTCGAGCTCGGCGACGATGTCGTCGACGTGCTCGATGCCGATCGAGAGGCGGACGAGCTCCGGCAGGACGCCGCCCTTGCGCAGGTCCTCGTCGGAGAGCTGCGAGTGCGTGGTCGAGGCCGGGTGGATGACGAGCGACTTGGCGTCGCCGACGTTCGCCAGCAGCGAGAAGATCTCGCCGTTGAGGGAGTCGGCGAACTTGCGGGCTTCGTCGGATCCGCCCTTCACGCCGAAGACGACCATCCCGCCGGCGCCGTCCGGGAGGTACTTCGCCGCGAGCTCGGGCTGCGAGAGCGACGGGTACTTGACCCAGGCGACCTTCGGGTGCGCCTGCAGGTGCTTGGCGACCGCGAGGGCGTTCGCGCTGTGCTTCGCGATGCGCAGCGGCAGCGACTCCACCCCTTGCAGGAAGATCCACGCGGCGTCCGGCGCGAGCGTCGGGCCCTGGTTGCGGATGCCGACGGTGAGCAGGCGCAGCGTGAACGCCACCGGGCGCAGGGGCTCCGGGAGGTCGTGCGCGAAGCGCAGGCCGTGGTAGCCGGCGTCGGGCTCGTTGTAGAGCGCGAACTTCGGGTCCTTCCAGTCAAACTTCCCGGAGTCGACCACCGCGCCGCCGATGCCGGCGCCGTGGCCGCCGATCCACTTGGAGAGCGAGTGGATCACGATGTCCGCGCCGTGCTCGATCGGGCGCAGCAGCGCCGGGGTCGTGAACGTGGAGTCCACGACGAGCGGCAGACCGTGCCTGTGCGCGAGCGCGGCGTAGGCCTCGATGTCGGCGACGTCGAGCGCCGGGTTGCCGATGGTCTCGACGAAGACGAGCCGCGTTTTCTCGTTGATCAGCGCCTCCGTCGCGGCGATGTCGTTCACCGGGGCGAAGCGCGCCTGGATCCCGACGTTCGGGAGGATCGCGTCGAACTGCGAGAACGTGCCGCCGTAGAGGTTGGAGGCCGCGACGATCTCGTCGCCGGCGCGGGCGATGTTCGTGACGGTGAAGAAGATCGCCGCCGTGCCCGACGAGAGCGTGAGCGCCGCCGCGCCGCCCTCGAGCGCCGCGAGGCGGGCGTTGAGGACGTCGTTGGTGGGGTTCATCAGGCGCGCGTAGATGTTGCCGAGCTCGCGCAGGCCGAAGAGGTCGGCGCCGTGCTTGCTGTCCCGGAAGTTGTAGGCCGTCGTGCGGTAGACGGGCGTGTTGCGCGCGTTCGTGGCGGGGTCGCCCTTCGGGTTCTGCCCGGCGTGGACGGCGAGGGTTTCGAGATGGAATTTGCTCATGGAGATTGCCTTTCGGGAGGTTGGCAGGTTCGCAGGTTGACTGGTTCGCGGGCCTGCCGGTGTTTGTTGGTGGGTGGTCGAACCGAACGAAGAGGTTG
>CAMNDA010000288.1 GCA_946534745.1 uncultured Verrucomicrobiota bacterium
CCCGCCCCGGGGTCACCCTCGGCGAAATCCTCTTCTGGAACCGCGCGCTCTCCGCCGAAGAGATCGCGGACGAGATGCACAAGGTCCACGGCGGTCGCGAGCCCGGCCTCACGGGCTGCTACTCGTTCCGCGAAACGGACCTGCAGATCATCCCCGGCTCCGGGACCCGCATCTTCACCGACAAGGCGCTCGGTTCGCGCCACCGCGCCGTCGGCTGCCTCGCCGAGAACGTCGGCCCGCCGCTCCTCGGTACCGGCGTGATCGTCTCCGACGCCGGCACGACGCCGGTCGTCTACGCGCAGAACGACCCGGACGAGCCCGGCTACAACCCGAACGAGGAGCACGGGATCGTCACCGCCGGCTCCGGCGGGCACGTCGCGTGGGCGCTGCGCTCCGACCTCAACATGGACACGTCCTCCGAGCCCGGCGTCCTCGTCGAATACGTCGCGGACGGTCGCAAGGCGATGCGGTGGTTCGGCGTCGCCGTCACCAACGCCCTCTGGCCCGAGCTCGCCGCGCCCTGCACCGCCGGCCTCGCGCTCCCGGGCCCGCACCCGCTCGACACGTTCGACGACCCGTGGAAGAAGGAGACCTACTGGGACGAACGCGCCGCGATCTCGCCCGGCTTCCGCGACCGCAAGGGCCAGCTCTGGGCTCGCGCCGCGGGCGACCTGCACGTCCACATGTACTACCCGATGCAGGAGGGCTTCGCGTTCCCGTCGCTCGACCTGGACGAGTGGCCCGCCGTCGGCGATCCCGTCCCGTGGCTCTCGCTCCTCGGCGCGGCCCCCACCGGCGACCCTCTCGCGAACAATCCCGCCGCCTGGCTCTGGCGCTGCTCGTGGCCGGAGAACCCCGTCGAGATCGAGATCGGCCGCACGCTCACCGTCGCCGCCTCGGGCCTGCCCGAGGTCTGGAACGCCAAGTCGATGGCCGTCGTCTGGCCCGCGACCGACGCCGCGCGCGACGCCACCGCGGTCCTCTTCGACCCCACCGTCGCGCAGACCGCCGGCTTCTCGTCCTCCGACTACGACTCGCTCTCCGCCGCCATCGCCGCGCTCGGCATCAAGACCGGCGCCGGCGGCAACGCGACGCTCCGCAAGGGCAAGTACTACTTCGACGGCCTTCCGCCCTCGCTCTCCTCGCGCTTCTACCTCGACACCTCGCGCGACCTCGGCGACTGCCTCGTCCTCGTCGGCGAGCAGGAGGACAACCCCGGCGGCGTCGAGCTGCTGCACGTCAACGTCCCGTCCCCCTCCGAGCGCAAGGTTCTCGAAGGCCTCGTCGACGACACCGCCGAATCCGGCGACGTCGCGAAGTGGAAGGCGGCGATCGGGCGGCTCGCCACGGGGCCCGTCCTCCCGAGCCCGCACGAGTCCGTCTCCGTCTTCGAACACCGCGTCGCCTACAAGCCGCGCGACCACTACGCGCTCTTCACGATGGGCGCCACGAACTACGTCACGCTCGTCGAGAACGACTCCACGAACGAGCTCATGGCCGTCTCGCCCGGCGACCCGATCCAGATGCGGATCCTCAAGGTCGTGCCGAAGTACTACGTCGGCCGCGTCGTCACGCGCGAGGACCCGCTCAACCTCCTCTCGCAGCAGCTCTCGATCCTCTACGCCGAGGCCTTCGCAGGCCGGCCCGACGACTACGTCTTCGAGTGGCGCAGCGCGCGCCCGAACGACGACGGCACGACGCCCACCGATCCCGAGGAGAACTACACGCTCAAGTTCCCGCTCGACGACTCGAAGGGGCTCACCCGCTTCGTCGTCGGCGAACAGGGCGACACCCTCGCGAACATGGTGAACACCTACTACGCCGTGCGGTACAAGGCCGCGAACACCAACTCGCCGTCCTACGCCGCGATGGGCGACGCGTGGTCCGCCTGGACCGACCCGCCCGCGCTCGCCGAGGGCTGGGTGCAGCGCGTCCTGAACAACGTCACGCCCTTCGCGCAGCGGATGCGCGACCTCGAGGAGAACCCCGCCGAGACCGTCGTCTCGATGGTGCGCCAGGCCGGCCCGCCCTTCGAGGGCGACGTCGCGCTCAACCAGGACAACCTCGCCGAGGTGGGCCTGATCCAGCTCTACGAGACGCTCCTCGACAAGGCCGAGTCGATGTCGCTCTCGCTCGGGATCGACGACGCCGACGCCAACAAGCAGCTCCAGCTCGCCGTCGGCCGCCTCGCCGACCTCTACAACCTGCTCGGCGACGAGGCCTACACCGACGCGCTCAACCCGACGATCGGCTTCGGCGCCAACTTCAACAACCCGTCGATGACGGGCTTCGAGATGGACTACGGCGCGCTCTCGTCCGCCCTCTTCTCCTTCGACAACCAGGTCCCGACGCTCCTCGACGAAGAGCTCGCGCTCCTGCGCGGCCGTTCCGGCGCCGACTCCTCGGGCACGCTCAAGATCTCGCCCTACTACAACCGCCTCGTCTGGAACTTCACCCGCGGCATCACCGCCGGCGAGGTCGCCTACGCGGTGAACTACGACATCAGCGGCAGCAACACCGGCCTCATCGACTACCAGCAGGCGGCGCTGATGTACCCGCAGGGCCACGGCGACGCCTACGGCCACTACCTCTCCGCGCTTTCCGGCTACTACCGCCTCCTGCGCAACCCGTTCTTCACCTGGGGCAAGCCCGCGATGGGCGAGATGGTCGTCGCCGACGTCGCGCTCAACATCGACTACTACGACGAGGCGTCCTTCGCCAAGGCCGCGCAGAACGTCGCCAAGGTCGCGCTCGCCGTCGTCGACCGCACCGCGCGCAAGGCCGTGCGCGACTCCGGCGGCGTCCCCGCCGCCGGCTACCTCGACGAAGACTCGGCCCGCGCCTTCGGCTACGGCGAATGGGCCGCGCGCGGCGGCTACGGCGCCCTCGCCAACTGGGTCGTCGCCAACTCGCTCCTCCCCGAGAAGCCAACCGCCGGCCGCTACTGGCGCTACGTCTTCGACGGCGACGATTCCTCGGTCGAGATCGCCGGCGACGCCGGGGACGAACCGTTCGCGACGCTCTCCGGCGCCTCCCCGTGGACGCTCGAGCTGCAGATCCAGCCCTCCGAGGACGGCCAGACGGCCGCGGGGGAGATGCCCGTCATCTCCCTCGACGACCGCGAGTCGCGCCGCGTCGGCCTGACGCTCTCCCCGTCGCTCGCGCTCTCGTTCCTCTCCGAGAACATCGTCACCTCCACCGTGACCTACGACGTCACCTACCTGCTCTTCACCAACTCGCTCGACAACGCCGACGATTTCGACCACTACACCGAGATCGCGATCACCAACGGCACCTCCGTCGTCGAGTGCGGCTTCTTCGGCCCGAACCCGCCGACCGCGTTCCCGTCGAACTACCTCTTCGCCTCCGCCGTCTCCTCGCCGCCGCCGTTCGAAGGCGACTGGCACTGCGCCAACTACGACGAGGACGGCTCCTACGCCCCCTACGCCTACCAGAGCGGCGAGCAGGTGTTCCTTTCCGCCGGCGAGGGCGTCTCGACGCCGCTCGGCACGCTCGAGGCCGGCGTCCCGACCCACGTCGCGGTCGTCTGCGCGGGCGGCGGCGCGGCGCCCGTCGCCACGCTCTACGACGCCAACGGGACGCGCCTCGCCTCCGCGGAGATCCCGCCCTTCGACCCCGTCGGCGTCCGCGCCGCGGCGCTCGGCGGCGGCTTCGCCGGCGAAATCGCCGAGCTGCGCCTCTGGCGCGGCGTCGCGCGCACCGAGGAGCAGCTCCGCGACAAGCGCGAATACGTCTCGCCCCTCTCCGCCGGCCTCGCGCTCTACCTGCGCGGCCTGGCGCCCGTGCCGTCCCGCGCCGTCGCCGACGAGACCGACGCCGCCCTCCTCTGGGACGTCTCCGGCGGCGCGTGGAAGGCCGCGCGCGAAAGCGGGATGGCCGTCACGTTCGAGGACGAGGGCCTGCGCCGCATCGACCGCGGGTCCGTCGCCGAGCTCGACTCCCTCGCCTCGATGGTCCCCGCCATCCAGAAGGCCCTCGACCGCCTCGATTCCGGCCTGAACCCGCTCGGTCTCTCGCCCGACGCCATTCCGTTCGACCTCACGCCGGTCGGGATGGACGACGGCTCCTCCTCGCACTACGAGCAGATCCGCGAACGCGCCGGCACCGCGCTCGCCAACGCCCGCCGCGCCCTCGACCGCGCCCAGTACTTCGCCTCGCGCACGCGGCTCCTCCAGGAGTCGCAGTTCTCGCGCGAGAACCAGCTCGAGACGATGGAGCTCGAGGCCAAGAACAAGCTCATCGAGTACTTCGGCTATCCCTACGCCGGCGACATCGGACCCGGCGGCACCTACGAGCAGGGCTACGACGGCCCCGACGTCTACCACTACATGTGGATGGACCCGACCGACTACGGCCTCACCGACGTCGAGGACACGACCGTCGCGACCATCGTCTTCTACGAGGGCGCGACGACGTGGGGCAACTTCGTCCCCGACCTCGAGGGATTCGACGACGTCGACGAGACGAAGGTCCGCACCAACGACGTGAGCGCCACGGGCATCGTCCTGAAGCCCGCCAACATCACCGGCCGCCGCCGCGCCAACGGCAAGATCCAGGACGCCTTCGGCGAGTTCCTCCTCGCCTACAGCTCCTTCAAGCGCGGGATGACGGACTACGACTACGCCACGAGCCAGTTCAAGTACGAGCTCAACGCCGCCAAGTCCAAGTACACGCGCGACATGCTGATGCACGCCGTCAACGCCGCCAACTTCATCCTCGACTACGCCTCGTCCGCGGCGGAGACCGCCCTGAAGATTTCGATCAATTCGCTCGAGGCCGCCGGAAAGCTCTCCGAGGAGAGCGTCAAGACCGTCGAAGCGGCCCTGCCGACCATCTCCGGCGCCGGGATGACCGTCAACATCGACCCCAGCGCGCTCGTGAAGGGTCCCGTCCGGGCCACCTACACGGCACTCAAGGGGACGCTCGAAGGCGGCAAGCTCGCCGCCAAGGACGCCCTCGTCCTGACGCAGGCGTCCTACGACTGGCGCGCCATCGCCAACGAAATCATCGAGAACGTCAACGAGGGCTT
>CAMNDA010000289.1 GCA_946534745.1 uncultured Verrucomicrobiota bacterium
CGGGGAGCCGCTCCGCGCGCCGGTCGGGCTCCGTCCCGAGCGCGTCCTGCATCAGCAGCGTGCAGAGCGAGGCGAGCCCCTCGTTCGCGCGGAGGTCGCGGATCGGGTCGTCCTCCGACGAGACCGCGGCCCAGACCTCCTCCCACGCGCGCCGGTAGCGCTCCGGCGACGTCGCGCGCAGGACCGGCCCGCCGGCGCGCTCCCGCCACCTCTCGCCGAACGCCGCCGCGCCGGGTCCGTCGAAGTGGATCCACTTGAGCCGCCAAGGCGGCTCGCCCGTCGCGTGCCCGCACCCGCGGCGGCAGTCCAGCAGCGCGCACTCCCCGGCGCGCAGCGGGCGCTCCTCGGCGCCTTCGCGGACCACGCCCTCGCCCCACTCGGCGAGCAGGAAGAGCAGCGACGGGAATCCCGCGCGCCGGCTCGTCATCGGACGTGACGGAGCGAGCTCGCCGATCTCCTGCACGTGGAGGAGAGACGATCGTGCAAAACCGTCCGGTGTGCAGAGCCGCCGCCGGGGGGCGGACTCCTCATTCTGCGCACGTTTCATGGGTCCATGCTATCATCGGCCCGCCCGGAAAGCAAGTCAAAATCGTGCTAGAAACGGTCAACTCCGTCCCTTCCGTTCCCGCCGACCCCTCTGCTAGACTCCGCGCCCATCGCAACGCGCCATGTCGAATCCATGATGCCGCGCGCCACTTCTGACCATCTGACCATCCGGACCATCGGATCATCCAGACCATGGTACCAAACGCCAAAATCTACGTCGCCGGCCATCGCGGGATGGTCGGCTCCGCCATCATCCGCGCGCTGAAGCGCCGCGGCTTCGAGAACATCGTCGTCCGCTCGCACGCGGAGCTCGACCTGCGCGACCAGCGCGCCACGGACGCCTTCTTCGCGGAGGAGAGGCCGGACTACGTCTTCCTCGCCGCGTCGAAGGTCGGCGGCATCGCGGCGAACGCCGCCGCGCCGGCGGACTTCCTCTACGACAACGCGATGCTGGAGATGAACGCGATCCACGCCGCGTGGAGGAACGGCTGCCGCAAGCTGCTCTTCCTCGGCTCGTCGTGCATCTACCCGAAGTTCGCGCCGCAGCCGATGCCGGAGTCCTGCCTGCTCACGAGCGCGCTCGAGCCGACGAACGAGGGCTACGCGCTCGCGAAGATCGCGGGCCTCAAGTACTGCGCCTACCTCAACCGCCAGCACGGCGCGGACTACGTCTCCGTGATGCCGACGAACCTCTACGGCCCGAACGACAACTACCACCCGGAGCACAGCCACGTCCTGCCCGCGCTGATCCGCCGCTTCCACGAGGCGAAGGAGGCGAAGGCGCCCTTCGTGACCTGCTGGGGCGACGGCTCGCCGCTGCGCGAGTTCCTCTACGTGGACGACCTGGCCGACCTCTGCCTCCTCGTGATGGAGCGCTACCACGGCGACGACCCGATCAACGCCGGCTCCGGGCGCGAGATCACGATCAAGGCGCTCTCCGAGCTCGTCGCGCGCACCGTCGGCTACGAGGGCGAGATCCGCTGGGACCGCACCCGCCCGAACGGCACGCCGCGCAAGCTCCTCGACCTCTCCCGCTCCATCGCCCTCGGCTGGAGGCCGAAGACCTCCCTCGAGGACGGCCTCAAGCTCGCCTACAGGGACTTCCTCGAGAACCCGATGCGCGTGGAGAGATAATGCTGAATGCTGAGTGCTGAATGCTGAATGCCGAGTTCCGAACGATTCTCGTCTTCAACCATTCAACCATTCAACCTTTCAACTGTTCACTTTCATCTTTGCGCTTTCAACCATCCCGACCATCAGGACCATCCCGACCATGAAGACCGTCAAGACCCCGAAGAAGCTCACGAACATCCTGTGCATCGGCGCCGGCTACGTCGGCGGCCCCACGATGGCGATGATCGCCAAGAAGTGCCCGGACCGCAAGGTCACGGTCGTTGACATCAACGCCGAGCGCATCGCCGCGTGGCAGTCCGACGCGCTCCCGTTCTACGAGCCCGGCCTCAAGGAGGTCGTCGCGGAGACGCTCGGGAGGAACCTCTTCTTTTCCACCGACATCCCCGCCGCGATCGCGGCGGCGGACGTCGTGTTCGTCGCGGTCAACACGCCCACCAAGACCTTCGGCCAGGGCGCCGGGCGCGCGGCCGACCTGCAGTACTGGGAGAAGACCGCGCACGAGATCCGCGAGTGCGCGACGCACGACCTGATCGTGGTCGAGAAGAGCACGCTCCCGGTCCGGACCGCGACGGCGATGAAGCGCGTGCTCGAGTCCGGCGGCGCGCACCGCTTCGAGGTGCTCTCCAACCCCGAGTTCCTCGCCGAGGGCACCGCGATCGCCGACCTCGAGAAGCCCGACCGCGTGCTCGTCGGCTCCGACGAGACCCCGACCGGCGCCGCCGCGCGCGAGGCGGTCGTCGACATCTACGCCGAGTGGGTGCCGCGCGACCGCATCCTCACCACCAACGTCTGGTCCTCCGAGCTCTCGAAGCTCGCCGCCAACGCCTTCCTCGCCCAGCGCATCTCGAGCGTGAACGCGCTCACGGAGCTGTGCGAGAAGACGGGCGCCGACGTCGACGAGGTCGCGCGCGCCATCGGCCGCGACTCGCGCATCGGGCCGAAGTTCCTCCGCGCCGGCGTGGGCTTCGGCGGCTCGTGCTTCAAGAAGGACATCCTCAACCTCGTCTACCTCTGCGAGCAGCGGGGCCTGACGGAGGCCGCGGCCTACTGGAACTCCGTCGTCGAGATGAACGAGCACCAGGAGACGCGCTTCGTCGCCGAGATGGTCCACGCGATGTTCAACACCGTCGCGGGCAAGCGGATCGCGATCCTCGGCTACGCGTTCAAGGCGGACACCTCCGACACGCGCGAGACGCCCGCGAAGGTCGTCGCGGACCTGCTCGCCGAGGAGCGCGCGCAGCTCGTCGTGTGCGACCCCTACGCGCTCCCGAACGCGCGGAAGGAGCTCGCGCGCCACGGCGACCTCGTCTCGTTCGAGGAGGATCCCTACACGGCCGTCGAGGGCGCGGACGCCGTCGCGGTCCTCACGGACTGGCGCCAGTTCCCGGAGCTCGACTGGGCGCGGATCTTCGCGAGGATGCGCAAGCCGGCCTTCGTCTTCGACGGCCGCAACTGCCTCGACCGCCGCGAGCTCTTCGAGCTCGGGTTCCACGTCCGCGCCATCGGCAAGGCGCCGCTCTCGCACTTCGCGTAGCGCCCGCGCCCCGGGTCTATGCGCCCGGACCGGCGGCGGCGGGGCCGGCCGGGGCGGGCGACGCGAAGCGGCGGTGGAGCGCCTTGTCGCCGTAGGGGTCGGAGGAATCGGCCAGTTCGGCGGGGGTGTAGCCGGACCGGACGCGAAGGAGGGCGATCGAGCGCGAGGCGGGATCGGCGGAGAAGTCGACGCGGAACATCCGCAGCGAGAGCGTGCCGCCCTCCGGCGTCCGCGCGACGCGCTTCCGGGAGCCGTCGAACGGGTCGAGCGAGAGCTGCAGGCGCGCGGTCGCGGCGAGGTCGGGACCCCGCCACGCGAGGATCTCGGCGGCCTGTTCGCGGAACGCCGCGGTCTCCGAGACGGTCCAGCGCTCCGTCGCCTGGCGCTCGACCCAGCCCGCTCGGGCGTCCGGGAAGGCGTCCGCCGCGGGGACGTAGGGCTTGAGGTCGAGGACGGGCGTGCCGTCCAGGAGGTCCGCCTCCGCGACGCGGACGCGCAGCCCCTCGACGCCGAGGATCCGCACGCACGAAAGGCCGATGGGGTTCGGCCGGTAGGGCGAGCGCGTCGCGAAGACGCCGACGCGCTCCGGTCCCTCCGCCGGCGCGACGGGCGGACGCGCGGTGGGACGCCACGCGCCGGCGTTCCGGTCGAAGACGAAGAGCAGCCACGCGCGCCCGAAGCCCGCGAGGTCGCGCAGCGCGGTCTCGAAGTTGCGTCCGGGCGCGAACTCGACGACGCCCTCCGCGCCGCCCTCGAACGCGCCCTGCCGCGGCGCGTCGTACTTGCGCGCGGCGGCGCCGCGGAAGACGGCGACCGGACGGAAGCGCCACTCGTCGGCGCCTTCGCCGTCCCAGACGGCGCATCCGGTCTCGCACGGGCGGAAGGCCCCCTTCGCCGGCGTTGTGGCGGACGTGTTCATCGGCGCGGATTATAGCGCTCGCGGAGGTGGAAGGAAAGCGGTTTCGCGCGGCGGCGCAAGGGTCGCGGGGGCGTCAGCGGATGCGGTAGAGGTGGCGGCAGTGCCCGGGATAGGAGTCGGCGAAGGAGCCGTCCGCGAGCGGGAGGGTGCGGTTCTCGTAGAGGACCTCGACGGTCCCGGTGCGCGGGGCTTCGGGCGGGAGCGTGAAGGTCACGGCCTCGAGCGGGTCGGCGTCGATGTTGCACGAGAAGACGTACCAGTCGTCGCCGCACTTCGAGGTCCGGTGGCGGAGGAGGTCCGGCCCGACGGAGGCGCGCGCGGGCTCGCAGATCTCCTCGCTGAGGATCTTGTCCTTGAGCGCCTGGGCCTCGCGGTTGAAGTCGACCATCGCGCGCCAGTTCGCCTCGGAGCCGACCATGTTCACGAACCACGTGACGCCGGAGCAGCCGGCGCAGATCGCGCCCCAGCACTGCGCGGTCTGCTCGGCGTAGGAGGGCTGCTTGTAGTGGATCGAGTTCATCCCCGCGAGGAAGAACCAGCACGGGACGCCCTCGCGCGCCTTGAGCATCTCGTCGACGTTGCGCAGGATCTGGTCGACGGTGCCGAACTCGGCGGCGGTGAGGTAGGCGTCGAGCATGAAGACGTCGGTCCGCAGGTCGGCGAACCGGCTCGGGAAGCCGAACGTCGTGTTGTTCATCTGGACCGGCGTGTAGGGATAGTGCCTCTTCTCCTCGATCATGAAGTCGCGCACCTCGTCGCTCGGGCGGGAGAGCTCGGGCTCGTCGGTCGCGACGCGGCTCACGATGTTGTCGAAGTCCTTCAGCCGCTCGCGCGTCTCGGCGCGCGTCTCGGTGGCGCCGTCGCGGTCGCCCGTCCAGAGGATGAAGTCCATCCCGATGCTCCGCCCGTACTCGAGCATCGCGATCGTCCGGTCGGTGCCCGCCTTGTCGGAGAAGGTGCAGACGTGCGCGTAGCGGAAGCCGCGCGCCTTCATCGCGTCGAGCATCGCGAAGCGGCCGTCCTCGCGGGGCGGGTTCTCGCGGACGACGAGGCAGTTGGCCGCCATCAGCACCTTCTCGCCGCCGCGCTCGAGACAGCGCGCGAAGCGGTTGATCTGCGTGGCGCCCCTCCAGTACGGGAGCTTCACGACCTCGACGGGCCAGTCGCGGCCGTGCGCGCGGACGGTGACGGCATTCGTGCCGCAGGGCATGCCGCGGATGTCGAGCGCGACCTCCTCGAGGCGGCCCTCCTCGTCCCAGATGCGCCAGCGCGCCTCGGGCTCGCGCATGTAGAAGTCGAGGCGGCCGAGGACGACCGGCTCCGGCGCGGCCTTCTTCGCGGCGGCGGCGCGCGCCCACTTCGCGTGGACCTCCGGCGGCAGGTCGAGCGAGGCCCAGAAGGCGTCGTCGCGGAAGTCGCCGTTCTTGGAGTAGGAGGTCCCGGGGCACTGCGGGTTCTCCCCGTGGCGGTCGTTGCGGCCGAGGTTGAAGAGCCAGTGCGCGTCCATGCCGCGCTCCGCGAGGTCCGCGAAGGGGACGGTGACGAGGTACTCGACCGCGCCGCCCGCGTCGCGCGCCTGCACGGTCCAGGAGCCGTCCCAGGTCTTGTCCTCGCCGTAGGCGTCGGCGCGGCAGCCGTTCGGCGCGCAGAAGAGGTGGTAGTTCTTCTTCTCCTCCGTCGGGCGCAGCAGCACCTCCACGGAGTCGCGGATGCAGATCTCGGTCGCGTCCTTGAAGTAGGGCGCGTGCCCGATCTCCGCGGGATCCTCGCCGAAGTTGCGGAAGCCGATGTAGAGGCGGTCGTCGTCGCACGCGAGGAAGGCCTGCGTGCGCTGGACCGGCTCCTCGCGCTTCACGTAGAACCGGCCGGCGTCGGCCGCGTGCGCCTCCCACGAGGAAAGATTGACGGTGGGCCGCACGCCCGCGGGGAGCTTTTTCACCCGCACGGTCGGCGGGCGCTCCGCCTTCTCCTGCCGCCCGAAGCGCGTGGCGTCGAGGTCGCTCGGGCGCCACGGCGTCGCCGCGTCGCCGAACTCGAGCTGGAGGTCGTCGAGCCAGATGCAGCCGTCGTAGCGCGACGGATTTCGCACCTCGAACTGGACGGGGCTGAAGAGGCCCGGCGCCGGCATGTTCGTCGTCGCGAGCTCGTAGCGGGCCCACTCGGTCGAGAGCGCGAACGTGCGCCGCTCGGGGCCGAGCGACACCGTGATCTCCATCCCGGGCCTCTCCGCCTTCATCCAGCCCGAGAACACCCCGTGGGCGCCCTTGCGCGTCGCCGTGCGCCACGGGTAGAACGACACGTTCGCGCAGTACGGCCGCACCGCGAGGCGGAACGACTGCCCGCCCGAGTGCTTCTCCGCGGTGTCCACCGCGAAGCCCTTCGTCCACTCCTCGTACTCCTCGGCGCCGTAGTGGCGCCAGTCGAACGCGCCGCGGTTGCAGAAGTAGGGCGGGACGCCGTCCTCGTCGAACTCGAAGCCGGAGTTCACGATGAGGTTCGGCGAGGCGTCGGCGTCCTCCGGGAGCGAGACCACGACGTCGTCGATTAGGCGTGCCGCGCCCCGCGCCTCGAAGACGACGGCCGGGCTCTTCGCCCGCTCGCGCTCCTCGCGGCGAGGCGCGCGCTCCTCGCCCTCGACCCACTCCAGGACGTACCGCTCGGGGACGGAACCCCGCCACGTCGCCTTCGCGCCGGGCGACACGACGAGCCGGCCTCCCTCGCTGCGGATCTCGCCGTCCGCGCGCCAGTGCTCGGCGAGCGTCTGGCTCG
>CAMNDA010000290.1 GCA_946534745.1 uncultured Verrucomicrobiota bacterium
GGGGGGCGCCCCCGCCGCGGGCGTTCGCTACGACTGGCTCGTCGACGGCCGGCCCGCCGGCCGCGGCGCGACGTTCGTCTGGAACGTCGCGTCCTCCTCCCCCGGAATCCACGAAGTGCGCCTCGTCGCGCGCGTCCCGCAGCCCTCGGGCGTCCGCCTGCAGGGCTTCGCCCGCGCGGAGGTCGAGGTCGCCGGAGACCTCCTGCCATGAAGAAGTTCCTTCCCTGGGCGGCGCTCGCGCTCGCCGCCGCGCTCGCCGTCTATTCGGCGTTCGCGCTGCATCGCGCGAGCCGCCTCTCCGACCTTTCGCGCGTCGAGCGCCGCGCCGCGGCCGACAAGCTCTTCCGCGACGCCCGCGACGCGCAGCTCGACGGCAACGCCGCCCGCGCCCGCGAGCTCTACGGCCGCCTCGTCTCCGAGGAGCCGGCCAACCCGCTCGCGCGCCTCCAGCTCGGGATCCTGCTGCAGGATTCGCTGAACGATCCGATCGAGGCGATGCACGAGTTCGACGCCTACCTGCGCCTCGCCCCGGGCTCCGAGAAGCGCGGCATGGTCGAGGAGCGCCGCCGGCAGGCCAAGGACCAGGCCGTCCGGATCTACGGCAAGGGCGGTAGCGCCGGCGCGCCGGTCGACATCGGCGCCGAGGCGAAGAAGGCCGTCGCCGCGGTGCAGGAGAAGCTCGCCGCCGCGCAGGCCGCGCTCGAAGCCGCTGAGGCCGACCGCGAGGACTTCCGCCGGCAGGCCGCGCAGCTGCAGCGCCAGGTGGCGTCGCTCCAGAAGCGGCTCGACGCCTTCCAGGGCGGCGGCGCCTCCTCCGCCCCGCCGCACGATCTCTCCGAGGTCTTCCTCTCGGACCCGCTTCCGAACGAATCGCCGGACGCGGGCGCCGGTCCGCGCACCTACCGCGTGAAGCGCGGCGACACCCTCTGGAAGATCGCCCAGCGCGCCTACGGCGACGCCTCGCGCAACGTCGACATCCGCAACGCGAACCCGGACAAGATCGGCCCGAACGACCAGCTCGCCGAGGGGGCGGTCCTCGTCCTCCCGTAGCCGCGCTTTCCGCTGGACACTTCGGCCGCGAAATCGTAGACTCCGCGCCCTCCCATGAACAAATCCGACAAGCTCATCGTCTTCCTCCTCGTCGCGCTGCTCGGCGGGTGGCTGTACTACTCCAACCGGCAGCAGGCCGAATACCGCAAGGCCCTCAAGGAATACGTCGACGCGCATCCCGAATACCTCGACTCGCTCACGAACGCCGCGCCGGCGCAGGCCTCGGCCCCCGCCGCGCCCTCGGAGCAGCCCGCGGAAATCGTCGCCGCGCCCGCCGGGGAGGCGGCGCCGGCCGAGGCCGTCTCGGACGAGCCCGAGCGCACGATCGCCGTCTCGAACGCGGTGATGGACCTCGTCTTCACGAGCAAGGGCGGCGCGCTCGCGTCGGCCACGCTGCGCGACTACCGCCGCGCGCCCGAGGCGGACTCCGGGCCCGTCGTGCTCGACTTCTCCGGCGCGCCCGCGCTGGCGGTCGAGGGGATTCCCGGCCTCGGCGCGAAGTCCGACTTCTCGCTCGCGGAGAAGGACGGCGTCGTCACGATGTCCGCGCGCTCGGCGGACGGCTGGGCGCTCGAGCGCACCGTCGCCTGCACGAACGGCTACCACCTCGCCGTGACGGACACGTTCCGCCGCGAGGGCGCCGCCGCGCCGCTCCCGGCGCTCTCCGTGGCGCTCGGCCCGATCGCGCCGGAGGCCGTGCCGTCGCGCGGGTTCGGCTCTCTGGGCCCGATGGAGGGCCTCGACGCGCGCGTCCGCGACGCGAAGGGCCGCGCCCGGACGCTCGAGCAGAACGCCGCGCGGGCGCTCGTGAAGGACCGGACCCCGAGCTTCACGCAGATGTTCGGCGGGCCGGGCGGCGGCGGGTGCGCGTGCTCCGCCTCGCCCATCCAGCCGATGGCGCCGCGCTCGGCGACGGCGGACTTCGCCGTCCAGGCCGGCGAATCGGTCGACTGGATCGCCGTGCGGGACCGCTTCTTCGTCGAGGTCCTCACGCCGGACGTCCCGGGCGCGTCGGTCCGCACCGCCGTGCGCCGCCGCGAGACGTCCGTCCCCGCCCCGCTCGCGGTGGAGAGCGTCGCCGCCGCGCTCGGCTGGGCCGAGGCCCCGGCCGCCGCCGGCGCGCCGGTCGTGCGCCGCTACTCGCTCTACGTCGGTCCGCGCAAGATGGACGAGCTTCGGAAGATCAGCCCCGCGCACCTCGACGTGATGCGCTTCGGCACATGGTCGTGGTTCTGCCGCTGGCTGCTCGACCTCCTGAACTTCATCCACCGCTTCGTCCCGAACTACGGCTGGTCGATCGTCGTGCTGACGCTGCTCGTCCGCATCGTGCTGCTGCCGCTCTCGCGCAAGAGCCAGCAGAGCATGAGGAAGATGAGCGAACTCCAGCCGAAGATGAAGGAGATCAACGAGAAGTACAAGGACGAGCCGCAGAAGCGCCAGGCCGAGACGATGCGCCTCTACGCCGAGAACCACGTGAACCCGCTCTCGAGCTGCCTGCCGATGCTGATCCAGCTGCCGGTGTTCATCGCGCTCTTCACGGTGCTGCGCTCGAGCGTCGAGCTGCGCTTCGCGCCGTGGCTCTGGGTGGCGGACCTCTCCGCGCCGGAGGGCCTCTTCAAGGAGTGGTTCCCGTTCGGCGGGCTCAACGTCCTCCCGATCGCGATGGCCGCGACGATGACGCTGCAGAGCCTTCTCACGCCGTCGGCGGGCGACCCGAAGCAGCAGCGCATGATGGCGATCATGATGCCCGTCATGATGCTCGTCATGTTCTACCCGTTCCCGGCGGCGCTGTGCCTCTACTGGTCGGTGTCGCAGACGCTGGCGATCCTCGGCCTCTGGTGGGCGCGCCGCTCCGGCGCGAAGCCGACGGACGGCTCCTTCGTCCAGAAGGACGGCTCCGTCGTCATCCCTCCGAAGCGCGGCTAGCGCCGCGCGAATCCGCCGCCGGACTTTTCCGTTGACTTGGCGGCGGGTTTCCGGTATCCTCCGCACGCGTTTCACGCAACGAACAGGAGTCTCGACATGAAGCAGGTCTACCAGCCCTCCAAGATCAAGCGCGCCCGCAAGGTCGGGTTCCGCGCCCGCATGGCCACGGCCGACGGCCGCAAGGTCCTCAAGCGCCGCCGCCAGAAGGGCCGCGTGCGCCTCACCCAGGTCTAGGGAAGGCCTCCGGGCGATGGCCGCGGCCTCGACCGGCGGAAGCACCGACACGACCGTCGGGGCGGAGACGCCCCGGCGGCGCGCCTTTCTTTTTCCCCGCTCCGCGCGCATCGCCTCCCGCCGCCGCTTCGAGGAGCTCTACGCGTCGGACACGAAGCGCGTCGGGCGCTACCTCGTCGCGTGGCACGCGCCGTCCGAGACCGCCGCGCACCGCCTCGGCGTGACCGCCGCGAAGCGCACCTTCCACGACGCCCACCAGCGCAACCGCGCCAAGCGGCTCCTGCGCGAGTCGTTCCGCCGTCTGCGCCCGTCCCTCGAGGGCGGCCCCTGGGACCTCGTCCTCGTCGCCAAGCGCCGCATCCTCGAGGCGAGGGAGCCCGAGGTCCGCGCCGATCTGGAGAAGGTCTGCCGCGCGGCGGGCCTGCTGCCCGCCGCCGGGCCGGGCGGTCCGGCGGCGGAACGGTCCGACGGCGGACGATCGGGAACCGCACGATGAAGAGCCTCGGCATCCTCCTCGTCCGCGCCTACCAGGTCACGATCGGGCCGCTCTTCTCGGGCGCCTGCCGCTTCGAGCCGAGCTGCTCGAACTACGCCATCGGCGCTCTCGAGCGCTTCGGCCTCCTCCGCGGATCGTGGCTGACCGCCCGCCGGCTCCTGCGGTGCCGCCCCTTCGGGCCGCACGGCTACGACCCCGTCCCGGAGACATGGCCGGGGCTCTTCGGCGCGCTCCACGGCGTTCCGCCCGGCCCGGTCGCGCGATCCGCGGAGGACGATCCGGTTGCGCCCCGCGCGCGCATGCTGTAGAATCGTCCGCGTTGGCCGCCACCGCCCGCCGGCGTCGGCGTCCTTACGGAAACCGGCACCGAAGAGGTCCCTCCCATGAAGAAGACCGCATTCCTCCCGTCGCTTCTCGTCCTCGCGCTTCTCGCGCTTCCCGCCGCCGCCGCGAACGACGGCCACGCCGTCTACCGCCCCGGTCTCACCCAGGCGCGGATTCCATTCCCTTCCGCGATGGGCTACCTCACCGCCTACGACGGAGTGCCGATCCTCGCGTCGAATCTCCTCGCGAACGCAGAAGAAGCATGGCTCGACCGCACGCTCGACGTCTTCAAGGACGGCGAACATCCCAACAGCGCGACGAACCCCGTCTCCGGCAAGACCTGGCCGTGGCTCATCGAGCACAACCACGGCGTATTCGCCTACGAGGGGGAAATGTTCGTCGAAGAGGGCGTCGAGTATTCCTTCTACGGCCGCTCCGACACTGGCGAAGCGCTCGTCGTGGACGGCGAGACGGTCGTATGGCAAGGGTCCAACAGAGGCTGGCAATACGGCCCGGTCATCCACAGGCGATGGACGGCGCCGAAAACCGGTTGGGTTCCCTTCAACGGGTGGCTCTGGAGCTGGAACGGCAGCTACGGGACACAGTGGAGCGAATGGTCCCTGCAATACAACCTGCAAGGCGTCGTCGTCACGTTTCTCGACCCCTCGGACCGTCTTTCCGACCGATACGATTCCCTCAACTCCTGGCTGGAGGAGAACCGGGGGCTGACGAACGTCTGGCAGCGTTTCGCCGACCCTGGCGACGGCTCGTTCCTGCGCGCGGTCACGGGCGAGCGCTTCACGACCGTGGAATCATCCGCGGCCGCCGCAAGCGGCCGCTCGTTCAGCCTGTCGTTCGCGAATGTTCCGACCAACGCCCAGCTCGTCGCGTTCTCCGGTCCGGCGGACGGCTTCCATGACACGAACGGCTGGACGGCCGCATCCGCCGTCCTTGCCGACGTGGCTCCCGGAACATCGACGACGAACATCGTCGTTCCGCTCGCGGCGGACGCGCGCGTACTCCGATTCCGCCTCGCGCACTTCGACGCGGCGTCGACGAACGACCTCGATGTCTTCGAGGAATGGACGGAACTGTTTCCCGTCACGGAGGAGCCCGTCGTCCGCGTTGCGTCCGCCGCACCCGGCTGGACGAACGTCGTCGTGGCGGGGTCTGTCGGATCCTTCGGCATCGGCGGCTCGAACGCGGGCGTGACGGTCGAGGTTGCAAGGGCGGACGACGCGGCGTTCGACAATCCGGTCGCCTCGGCGGATCTGCCGGCGTTTTCCATCGTCGGACCCTTCGAGGTCGAACTCTTCGGTCTTGCGACGAACACGGCATACCTCGTCCGGGCGACGGCAACGAACGATCTCGGCGCGACGGGCGCCTCGCCGGCCGTCGCGTTCCGCACGCGTGTGCCCGGTCCGGCGTCCGTTTCCGTCGCCCCGACGGTCTGCGCGCTCTTCTCCGCCGACCTGACGGCGACCGTCTCCGACTGGGGCGGCGGCTCGTGGGACGCCAGGGACGCGTGGATCGACGTGTCGGCGGACGACTCGTTTCCGGCGGGGGCGACGCAGACGCTGCCGCTCGGCGCGCTTTCGGGCGCCGCGCCCGTTTCCGCGACGGCAACCGCAACGGGCCTCGAAATGAACCACGCCTACTTCGCCCGGGCCCGGGCCGTCAACTCGTGGGGCGTCGAGAGCGTTTCGGAGACGGTCTCGTTCTCGACCAGCGACCAGCCGATCGGCTTCCCGCGCGAGGCGACGGTCACGGCCGGGAAGGGCCGCGTGTCCGGCTCGCTCGCGCCGACGTTCGTCACGGAGGGGACGGTCTATGGCGTGACGCTCGCCCTGGAAGGCGTCGCGGGCGGCCGTTCCTGGCCGAACCAGACGGGATACGGGCCGTTCGAGCACCATCAATCCACGGCGGCCGGAACGACCGTCGTGTTCGTCTACACGATCGACTGGACCTACGGCGAGCAGTCCGGCACGATCGAGGTCCGCGGGAGCGCGAAGGCGAAGCTCGCCGACCGCACGATCGAAAGCGTTCCCGAGATCGAGACGCTCCGTCCGTACCTGCGTCCGGGCGATACGCTGGAAATCATCCCGTCAGACGGCGCCCGCGTCGACTGGCACACCAATGCCGTGCTTCGGATCACGCCGACGAACGGCGTCTTCCTCCTTGAGGCCCTTGAACCCGGCGCGACGCTCCTATACGAATCGGGCGCCGACGGAAAGCCGAACGGCGTCACAGGCCAGACGATCGTCCTGCCTGCCGAAGACCCCGTCGGCGGCATCTACATCCACCGCGGCTTCGCGGACTGGACCTGGACCGACCCGTCCGCGTGGGAGACGGTCGTCGCGGGGCCACAGGGCTACCCAAACGCCGCCGGCGCCGTCGCGTACGTCGTTGCACCGCAGATATCGGAGGCGTCCGGTCCGTCCGACCATATGATCGAAATCACGGAGCCGATCACGCTCGGCTACCTCGCCGTCGGCCAGCTCGGCCGCATCCACCACTACTACAACGACAAGACGCAGTTCTATCTGCAATTCGTCGATCAGATGGGCGCCGGCGGATCCTTCCTGTTCAAGACGGGCGACGGGTCGCCGTCGTGGATCCGCCTCCTCGGACACTGCTACGTGACGAGCCCGCTCAAGATGAACGTTCCCGTCACGCTCGCGAACGATCTGGACCTGGACGCGCTAGGTCGCATTCCCGACAGCGACGGCTGGAAGAGCTGGCGCGACCACGGTTTCAAGTTCAACGCCCCCCTCGATTTCGGTCCGTATACGTTCCAGACGATTCGCGACACCTACTACTACGGCCGATGGAACCTGTATTCGCGCGGTTTCATCACGATCAACGACGACGTCCGCGGCTCCGGGACGATCCGCCTCGGGGCGGACACGGCCGTCGGCATGAACGACGGTAGCGACGCCTACCGCCTCAAGTCGTTCACGGGCGTCTGGGACGTCGCCAACGGGCAGTTCAACACCACCGGCTACGGCGGCTGCGGTCTTTTCTTCGGCGACGCCTGCCTCGGCAACGCGAGTGAGATCATCTTCCGCGGCGCGTGGCATCCGGCCGATGCTTCCGAAAACAAGGGAGCGCACTCCCGTTCGGGCTACAGCGGGGAAGGAGTCTGGACGAACGACTGGCGCGGGATCCTTCCCTCCAAGGTGACGCTTGACGGCGGCTGGATTGTCGTCGGACCCCGCGGCGGGACGATGAGCGCCGACGCAAAGGCCGCCTACCAGACGACAGGCATCCGCCGTGCGCATTACGAGATCGGGGAACTGGTCGTTCCCGCCGGTCCGCAGGGACGGCTGGAAACCGCCCGGTACGGAAGCACGGTGGACTACCCGGACAACCTCGTCGACGTCACGAACCTCGTGATGGACGCGAACGCCGTTCTTTCCTTCACCCTCGCCGACTCTTCCGGACCCGTTCTGAACGAGGTATTCGTCCACAACGATCCACCGTCCTTCTACGCGGACCCGGACGAGGACGTGCAGTTTCTGCCACAGCTTTTCGCGAACTACGAAGCCGACACGAACGACAAGCTGATTTTCCGGGATTCCAACACGGGCAAACTGGAGAAGCGCTCGGCCTCGGCTGATGGAACGAAGTACCGCCGGTTCGCCGCGGCCGCGACGCTCTCGAACGGCGATTCGTTCCGCTCGATGCAGGTCGCGAAAGACGTGGCCGTGTCGTTCGCGGACGGGGCGACCGTCGGGAATCTCGGCGGCTACCTCGACCTGCGCGGCGGGGCATCGCTCGGGCGGGTCGGCACGGACGCGGGCGCGACTCTCGATTTCGGCGACGCGGTCGCGCGCGTCTACGTCGGCAAGCGCGCGGACACGGCCACGATCGGCTGCAAGCTCGCTGGCACGTCGGGGCTCGTGAAAGGCGGCAGCGGCACGATCGCCCTCGGCGCGTCCGCGGAGGGCGTGGCGGGCGGCGTCCGCGTGGCGGGCGGCACGCTGCGGCTCTTCGCGACCGTCGACGGGACGAACCACGTCGGGCGCATCGGCGGCGACATCGCCGTAGAGGCCGGTTCGCGGCTCGTCGTGGGCGACAGGTCGTCGATCGTCCCCGGCTCGAAGCTCTTCCTCAACGACCGCGACTGGATCCCCTCCGTCGGGCACGTGCGGCTCGAAGCGGGCGTCCGTGCCGTCGTCCGGGAAATCCTCGTCGCGGGCGAGCCTCTCGCGCACGGCTGGTACGGCTCGTCCGATTCGGCCGCGAAGCACGTCGACGACGTCCACTTCGAAGGCCCCGGGATGATCCACGCCGGCTCCTTCCCGACGATGATGATCCTGAAGTAGCGGCTTCGGATCACGCCGGCGGGAGCCAGCCCGCGGCGGCCTCGACCGTCGTGCGGGCGCGCCAGCCGCCCCAGACGAGGAGGCGCCCCGGCGGGACGGCGCGCGCGAGTTTCACGGGCCGCCCGTCGCGGCCGAGGAACGCCACGTCGATCGGGAAGCGCATCCCGACGGTATGGACCGCGTTGCACCGCGGGAAGGCCATCGCCTCGCCGCGCGGGAGGCCGTTCCGCCCGAGCAGGCCGCGCAGGCGCTCGAACGGGCGTTCGGCCCATAGGCAGCGCTCCACGGGCGGAAGCCCCTCGATCGCGAGCGGGGTCGTCCTCACGGGCGCGGCGCAGGATCCTGCGCCTCGCGCGTCCAGACCTGCATCTCGGCCGGGCCGCGGTTCTGCCAGAGCGCGTAGGGGATCGCGACGAAGCGGCGGCGGCGCGTGCGCGTCGCGGCGGTCGAGTAGAGCGCGTCGCCGGGGCGCGTCGTCTCGAACGCCGTGCCCGCGATGGCGACCGTCCCCTTCGGCAGCCCCTTCGCGGGGACGAGCTTGAAGTCCTGCTTCGCCGGGATCGAGAGGCGGTGGAGCGCGGGGCCGTTGTCGACGCTCTCCAGCGCGTAGACGAGCGGGCCGCGCTGCAGCGCGATGCAGCCGGCGTCGGCCGCGACGTTGTCGTTCGCGCGCAGGACGCGCACCGGCATCGCGAGGTCGAGCGCGACCTCGTCGCCCGGCTTCCACGCGCGTTCGACCGAGACGAAGCCGTCCTTCGGCTTCGCGGCGAGGCGCTTGCCGTTGACCGCGACCGCAAACGTTTCGCACCAGTCGGGGATGCGGAGCGAGAGAACGAACGGACGAGGCGGGATTTTCGACGGTTTCGTGACGCCGAGCATGCCCGGGAACCTTGCGGTCCTGAACGCCCCCTCGAACCGGATCTTGATTGCGCCGTCGTAGGGATAGCTGCCCGACACGACGATCTTCATGCCGCTTTCGAGCTTGAACTCCGACGCGGCGGGAATGCAGAGGCGGACTTCGCCGGGGCGCCAGGCCCAGCAGAGCTGCGAAACCTGCGGGAGGAAGCGGGCGAAGTTGGTGGGGCAGCAGGAGCAGTAGAACCAGGCCTGGCGCTCGCGCGCGTAGGGCGAGTCGGCGTTGGAGGAAAGCGGGTTCTGGTAGAAGAAGCGGTCGCCGGAGAGGGAGACGCCGGAAAGGATGCCGTTGTAGAGGGCGCGCTCGATCGCGTCGACGTAGCGCCCCTCGCCGGTGATCTCGTGCATCCGGCGCGAGAAGAGCGCGAGCCCGATCGCGGCGCAGCTCTCGGCGTAGGCGGTGAGGTTGTCGAGCTTGAAGTCGCGTTCGAACGCCTCGCTCCCGCGGTCGGTGCCGATGCCGCCCGTGACGAGCATCCGGCGCTGCGTGCAGTTCTCCCACATCGCGCGGCAGGCGTCGAGCAGGCCCGCGTCGCCGGTGCGGTCCGCGACGTCCGCCATGCCGCAGCAGAGGTACGTCCAGCGCACGGCGTGGCCGACGGCC
Source organism: uncultured Verrucomicrobiota bacterium (assembly GCA_946534745.1). Taxonomy (GTDB): domain Bacteria; phylum Verrucomicrobiota; class Kiritimatiellia; order RFP12; family UBA3636; genus UBA3636. Next base: position 9,878 of record CAMNDA010000290.1, read on the forward strand.
TCGCGCTGGTCGCGCGGCCGCTCGTGCGCCTGGAGGTAGCGCAGGCGCCACTCTTCCCAGCCCTCCTTCTTCACGTAGTAGTTCGGCTTGCGGCCGCGCTCGTCGACGAAGTAGGCGGCCAGGTCGAGGTACTTCGTCTCGTCCGTCGTCCAGGCGAGGCGGCAGAGCGCCAGCTCGATCTCCTCGTGTCCGGGGTAGCCGCGCTTCTGGCCGGGCTTGCGGCCGAACGTCTTCGCGATCAGGTCCGCGTAGCGGCGCATCGCGTCGAGGAAGAAGCGCTCGCCCGTCGCCTCGAAGTGCGCGACGGCGGCCTCGATGAGGTGGCCCGCGCAGTAGAGCTCGTGCCAGTCGTGGAGGTTCGTCCAGCGCTTCTCCGGCTCGACGAGCGTGAAGTGCGTGTTGAGGTAGCCGTCGGGCTGCTGCGCGGAGACGATGAGGCGCGCGAGCCGGTCGAGTTGCTTCGCGAGCGCGGGGTCGGGCTTGCGCGCGAGCTCGCGCGCCATGCCCTCGGCGACCTTGGCGACGTCGCTGTCCCAGAAGATGTGGGGAAACCACTTGTCGCCCTTCCTCCACTTGAGCTTCAGGGCGTCGATGCAGTGCTCCTTCTCGAAGTGCTTCAGGCAGGCGGGGATCGTGGCGGCGCGGTTCGCCTCGACGCGGGGCGCGAGGACGGAGTCGGCGAGCGAGACGGCGGAGGCCGGCGCGACGGAAAACCGGAACGGGGCGAGGGGCGTTCGTTTCATGGCGGTCGGGAACGGAGGTTGCCGATAAGTCTACCAAAGCGCCCCGATTTCCCGCAAGACTGCGTTTTACGGAAAAACGGTCTTTCCATTTTGCCGGGTCTCCGCTATAATCACTGTCGTTATCTGCACTCTCTCCCATGCCTTCAGCCCGGCGCAGGTCGCGAGCGGCCGCGCGGGCGGGGTGTTCCTTTCAAGCTTTCAAGCGCTTCCACCGGAAACAGACGCCATGAAACGAATCCTCCCGACACTCCTCCTCGCCCTCGCGCTGCCCGCGGCGGCGAACGTCGTGCACTTCCCCGGACTGTGGCAGTCGCAGTTCAAGGCGCCGTCCGCCTACGGCTTCGCCGTCGCCGGGGAAGCCTCGAACAACACCGCGCCCGTCCTGGCGTCGAACCTCGTCGCCGTCGCGGACGCCGAGCATCTCGACCGCACGCCCGGCGTCTTCATGGACACCAGCGCCGGCGAGGGCCCCTCGCCCAAGCAGAACCCGATCAGCGGCCGGACGTGGGGCTGGTACAACTACGATGTCTACGCCTACGAGGGCGAGATGTTCGTCGAGGCGGGGAAGACCTACCAGTTCTGGGGCCGGTTCGACGACGGCGAGGCGATCGTGATCGACGGCAAGCTCGTCGTCCACCAGGGGAACGCCTCCGGCTACAACGCCAACCCCGTCGTCGCCACGAGCTACACCGCGACGAAGACCGGCTGGGTGCCGTTCAACGCCTGGATCTGGGACTGGACCGGCGGCAAGAACGTCATGAACTGCCGCTTCGCGCTCCAGTACAATCCGACCGGCACGGCGAGCACGAGCTACGGCGACGCCAACGTCTGGCAGGAAATCGTCGACCCGGGCGACATGTCGCTCCTCCGCGTGGCGGGCACGAACGCCTTCACGACGATCACGGCGGTGACGGCGGCGGAGAACGGGACGGACCTCGAGGCGGCGGTCTCGTTCGCGGACCTGCCGTCCGCCGCGACGGTCTACGCCTGCTACGGCGCGCTCGACGGCGGAGCCGCCGCCACGTCCGCCTGGGACCATGTCGCCGCGGTCGGAACGGTCGCGGCCGGGACGTCGGCGCAGACCTTCACGCTCCCAGGCGCGGCCGGCAACAAGGCGCTGCGGCTCTACCTCGAGGGCGCGGCCGGCGTCGCGACGTTCTTCACGGAGTGGACCGAGGTGACGCCGCTCACGGTCGATCCGCTCGTCTCCCTCGCCTCCCTCGCCCCCGGTTCGGCGGGCGTGACCGCCACGGCCGACCTGCGCGCGCTCGGCGTTGGCGCCTCCGAAGCGCACCTCGCGCTCGAGGTGGCGACGACGGCCGACGGCTTCGACGCCCCCGCCTTCACGTTCGCCTACGCGGACAACCCCGCCACGGCGATCGGCACCGTCGCCCTCGTCGCGACGGGCCTCTCCACGAACACGCCCTACTGGTTCCGCGCCACGGCGACGAACGCGCTCGGCGGCACGGCCGTCTCGGACGTCCTGTCCCTGACGCTCTCGCCCACCGCGCCCGCCGGCACCTACTCGTTCGTCGGCGCCGGCGGCTCGAAGATCTCCGGCCGGGGGACCGTCTCCTCGTTCGGCGACAGCTCCGCCTGGGCCAAGGTCCGGCTCGAGGCGGCGAAGGACGCCTCGTTCACGACGATCGCCGGCGCCTCGCCGGAGGCGACGCCCGCCCTTGGCGCCGCCGCCACGCTCGAAATCCCGGGGCTCGACTACGAGACGGCCTACTTCGTCCGTCTCCGCATCGTGAACGACTGGGGGCTCGTGACCTACGTCGTCGACCCCGAGCTGCGGACCACGGCCGAGGCGCCCTTCTCGCCGCGCAAGGTCTACGCGCCCGGACTGATCCAGGCGCGCCTCGGCGCCGCCTACGACAAGACGACGACGAAGGACGCCGCCCTCGCGAACGGCACGGCCGTCAACGTGCCCGGAGCGATCATGGCCTCGACGAGCGGCTCCGCCACGAACCCCTACGACGGAAAGAACTACTCCTGGGGCGGCGACACGACCTTCGCCTACTTCGGGCAGATGTATCTGGAGGCCGGCACGACCTACTGGTTCGGCAAGTACATCGACGACTCCGGCTATGTCCTGGTCGACGGCACGACAGTCCTGGACAACAACAACTACCAGAACCTTGTCACCGGATCCTTCACGCCGGATGCGACCGGCTGGCACGACGTCGACTTCCGCTTCGGCAACGGCGGCGGCGGCGCGGGATGCGTGAGTTCCACGATCGGCTTCGGCTACAACACGGACGGCATCTCGTCCTTCACGGCCGACACGTTCAAGGACGGAGGCCCGTGGTCCAAGGCCGTCGACCCGGGCGACGCGTCGCTGCTACGCGTCGTCTACTCCGAGACGTCCTTCTTCGAGATCCAGAACGTGGCCGCAGCGGGGAACGATCTTGTCGTCACGGCGGCGTTCGCCGGCATTCCCGACGGCGCCGCGGCGCTCACGGCCTTCTACGGCGCGGGCAACGGCGGATACGATCCGTCCGTCTGGACGGCGTCCGCGGTCGTGACGAACCCGCCCGCGGGCGACACCGCCTCCGTGCAATGCACGGTGCCGGGCGCCGGAAACGCGGCGTTCGTCGCGTTCCGGCTCTCCGGCACGGCCGGCACGAACGGCGTCGCCATTCCGTACGTCCAGTGGGGGGAGATCTACAACCTCGCGCAGGAAAGCCCGACCTTCGGACTCTCGGCGGCGGACGTCGCCTACACCAACGCGACGTTCGTCGCGACCTGCAACGGGCTGGGCGCCGGCGCGGACTCCGTCACGGCCGAGCTGCAGTTCTCGGCGACGCGCGACTTCGCGACGATTCTCCGGACGGAGACCCTTTCGACTCTCGCCGGCATCGGCTCGCAGACGCTGGACGTGAACGGCTTCACGACCAACACGACCTACTACGCCCGCGTCGTCGGCGAGAACAGCGCGCACGAGACGGGGGCCTCGTCCGTCGTCGAGTTCCGGACGCTCGAACCGCTGCCGCCCGCGGGGCGCGCATCGTTCGATTCGCGCGGTTTCTCGTCGCTGTCCTTCGTCGGCGTCGTCTCGGACTGGGGCGCCGGTTCGTCCTCCGCCCTCCTGACGCTCGACGTTTCGACCGATCCCGCGTTCCCCGCGGAGACGACGCTGTCGTTCCCGGGCGCGGAGGCCCTTGCCGGGGCGGTCCCCGCCAGCCAGACGCTGACCGCGACCGGACTCGCCGGCGCCACGGCCTACTGGGCGCGCGTCCGCATCCGGAACGAGTGGGGCTTCGAGACAGCGGTTCCCCTTGCGGTTTCCTACGACACGCTCTCCACTCCCTTCGAGATGTCCTCCCCGGGCGCCACGCCCGGCGGCGAGGGCGTCCAGACGCTCTCCATCTCCTGCCTTTCGGTCGAGGAGGGAACGACCTACGGCGTCACGCTTTCGGTCGACGGAAAGCCCGTCAAGACGTGGAGCGGCCTCTCGGAGCCCGGCGACTTCACCGTCGATTGGACCGGCAAGCCCGGCTCGTCGCATTCCGCCGTCTTCGCCGTTTCCTCCTCGACCGCCGGGACGGGCTTTTCGGCGGAATATCCCTTCTCGTTCTCCGTCGGCGGGGCCATCCGCGTCGTGTCGTCGCTTGACGAGCTCGCGA
>CAMNDA010000291.1 GCA_946534745.1 uncultured Verrucomicrobiota bacterium
ACGAGCGCGCCGATCGCGAGCACGGCGCCGTATTCGAGGCGCCAGCGGACGGGATGCGGCTTGCCGGCCATTCGCTCCGTTCCCCCCGCCGGCTAGTCCCGGCGCCAGAGCGCCTCGATGTCGTAGTAGGCGCGCGCGTCCGGGAGGAAGAGGTGGACCATCGCGTCGAAGTAGTCCAGGACGATCCACGCCGACTCCGCGTCGCCCGAGATCCGGGCGCCCTCGCCGCACGCCTCGCGCACGGCGCGCTGCACGGCGACCGAGAGCGCGCGCAGGTGCGGGGCGCTGGTGGCGGACGCGACGACGGCCGTGTCCGTGATGCTCGACCTCCCGCGGACGTCGTAGACGGCGACGCCCTCGGCTTTCTTGTCCTCGAGCGCCTTGCGGATCGCGTCGATCTTGGGGTTCTTCTCTTCGCTCATGTGCGGTGCGGTGCGCGCGGTCGCGCGCAACGGGGATGGTTATAGCCGATTCGCGCGGCGGGGGCAACGAAAAAACGCGGACCGCCCTTTCGGACGGTCCGCGCGAGCTGGCGGGAAGGACGGGGATCGAACCCGCAACCACCGGATCGACAGTCCGGAGCGCTAACCAATTGCGCCACCTCCCCAGGGAGGCTCCCGGCGCCGATTGGCGTCGGAAACGCGATGGAGAATAGCAGAACCCCCGCTCGAATGCAAGGGGAAAATGCATAGTTGGCGCCGCGGCTCGCTCGGAGAGCTCGTCCCGCCGGAACGGCTCGCCGCGACGGGCTCGGCACGCGGGCGCGCTACGCGAGCGAGAGGTCGCCGTGGATCTTGTAGCCGGCGACGTCGCGGTCGACGCGCAGGTCGCGGCCGGGGAAGGCGCGGGCGAGGCCCTCGCGCAGGAGCGCGACGGCCGCCTCCTCGATCGCCTCGCGCTCGGACTCCGGCACGGAGGCGAGGGTCGAGGCCTCCACGCGGAAGACGTAGCCCGGCCCGAACTTCGAGCCGTAGCCGGCGGTGAAGGAGGCGGTCACGCGGAAGAGGCCGTCGTACTGCGGGTTCGCCGCGGCGCCGCGGGGCGGCCGCGCCGGATGCAGCGGCCACCGCGAGCCGAAGCGCTCCTCCAGCGCCCCGTCGATCTCCGACAGGACGCCGTGGAGCTTGTCTTCGAAGGCTTCGAGCGCGGTCATCGTCCTCCGGCGCGCGGGGGCGCGCGCCCTCCCGGCGGCCCGGGCCGCCGCCCGTCCGCCGCGCGCGGGGGCGCGCGGCGGGCGGAGGCCGGTCACTTCGACGGCGTGGCGACGAGGCGGTAGAAGAGCGCCGTCGGCGAGAGCGCCGGGACGTCCAGATCGAACTCCGCCCAGCTGCCGTCCGCCGGAGCCGCGAGGCCCTGCGCCTTCGGGATCTCGTAGGGCAGAGCGGCATCCCATTCGCCAAGCTCGGACGTCGCCTCGAAGCGCCACGCGTAGTCCTCCGCCTTCAGGGCGAGGCCCTTCTCGACGCTCTCCGCGTCCACGCGGACGCGCACGCGGACCGTCACCGTGTAGTCGTCCTTGAAGGCGATGGAGAGGAACTCCGGCGGGTCGATCGTCGCGATCTCCTCCTCGGCGAGCCGGCCGCCGAGGAACGGCAGCACGTCCTCCTGCTGGTAGTTGTAGCCGCCGATCGTCTTGGTGCGCGTCACGTTCCACCGCAGGTAGTCGCCCGAGCCCTCCCACGCGAGCGAGCGGGAGTCGTAGTACGTGTCGCGCAGGTACTTGAAGCCCATGTTGACGAAGTCCGTGACGCGGCGCTGCGTGCCCCACGCCGCGGTGTCGACGTAGGCGCCCATCGAGCGGCGGAGGCGCAGCGCGCCCGGGACGCTCATGATGAACGGGGCGTCGTCGTACGTCTCGACGTTCACCCACGAGTCCGGGAAGAGCTTCTCGTTGGCGAGCTGGCCGAGCCCGTGGCAGCCCAGGACCCAGAAGCCCCAGCCCTTGTTCGTCGTCGCGTTGCGCGACTCCTGGAACGCCGCCTTCGACGAGAGGATGTTCGTGTGGGCGATGTAGTTCGGGTTCAGCTCGCCCGTGTCGTCGAAGCCGAAGTGCTCGAGGCGCCAGTTCGCGATGCTGGCGCCCTCCGGGCCCATGATCTCGACGAACTGGTTCTTCAGCGAGGCCAGGCCGGTCTCCGCCGCGCCGGAGGTCTCGCCGTAGACCGGCTGCAGCTCGTTGATGAACACCACGTTCGTCGTGCAGGAGAAGCTCCAGAAGTGGCCCACCGGGCGCTCCTGCGTCTCGAACGTCTTGTTCAGGTCGATCGGATCGTACCACTTCGGGTTCTCGAACCAGAAGCCGTTCTTCACGCGGCCCTGCAGCTCGGAGTACACCGGGGACTTGAACCGCCCGTCGTACAGCACCTTCACGCAGTACTGGAAGACCGAGTCCGCCGGGAACTTGTCCGTCGGGATCTGCGCCGAGGTGTAGAACACGTAGGGCGAGCCGTCCGGCGCGTTCGTGCACGCGATGGAGCCGCCGTGCATCGTGCCGCCGTCCCAGCGCGCCTGGCCGTCGTCCCAGCGGTTCGACCACGCCTCGAAGCCCCACTTGAGGTTGAGCGGGACGCGCGTCACGTCGATGATCGGGCGGGAGTTCGTCACGTACCAGTAGGTGTAGTAGTACGCCTCGATGCCGCCCGGCAGGATCACGGTGTGCTCCGTCCGGTTCGTCTGGACGCGGATCCACTCGTTGGTGGTCGGGATGTCGCGCGAGGCGCTCGTGTCGACGTACCACTCCAGGAACACCCGGATGTTGCTGGGCGCCATTCTCGGGTTGACGAGCGAGATCTTCGCGTCCGTGCCGGTGACGTCGAGCGGGATGTCCGGCGTGAACTCGATCGCGCCGACGTCGATCGACGCGCGGACCGGCTCGGTGATGAGCACGTTGTCGAGCATCACGCGGTTGTCGCCGTCGTTCTCGCCGAAGACGCGGAGCAGGCGGAAGTCCTGCTGGTAGAACTCGACGCTGAAGTAGGTCCAGTCCGTCGTCGTGATGGACGAGAGGGCCTCGAGCGCCGCCTTCTGGCGCATGTACTCCTTGTCCTCCTCCGGCGCGGCGTACGTCTCGTCGTCCCAGTAGAGGTCGTCCGTCGTGAGCTCGCGCCACTGCGCGTCGGGCGTCGAGCCGGCCTTCGCGACCATCAGCTTGAGGTGCGCGGGGCCCGTGTTGTCCGGCGAGGCGCGGTACCAGAAGGAGACCTCGCCCACGCCCGTCTCGATGGAGGGCGTCTGGATGAACGGCGCGTGCTCGTCGAAGACGTTGCCGTGGGGCGTCTGCGAGGCCTCGCCGTCGTTCAGCACGGCCGAGCGGAAGGTCGAGGCCGCCGCGGTCGCGCCGTCGAACTTGAGCTTCCGGAGATGGAGCGCGTCGAGGGGCGGGATCGCCCGCTGCGCCACGTCGGGCGGGAAGGTCGAGACGAGCGCGTTGTAGACCTCCCACGAGGTGTCGCCCGTGTTCGGGTAGTCCGTCGCGCGGACGTTGTCCACGTAGAGAGTGCCGAGCTGGCCGTGGGCGCGGCTCTCCTCCGTGGGATCGTCCGCCACGATGCGCAGGCGGCCCGAGATGTTGGTGAGGCACGCGACGTACATCGTCCCCGAGCTGCCCGCCTCCAGGACGCTCGTGCCGCCCTCCAGGTCGCTCCACTCGCTGCCGGTCCAGTCGCCCAGCTGCACCGAAACCTTCACGGGATGGTCGGCCACCTCGTAGGTGAAGAGGATGTCGCCCACGCCGTGCACGAGCTGCGGCGTCGTGAGCGCCTGCTTCCGGCCGGGGTTCGCGCGCGAGCGGTTCAGCTCGTACCGGCGGCCCGTGCGGCCGTCGGCCGCGATCGCCGCGTAGGTCGCCTGGAACGACGACACCGCCGAGATCTCCGGGTCGGGGTAGTCCCGGTCCCACACCGTGACGCCGCGCCAGTCGTCGCACGAGATCGAGTCGACCGCGAGGTTGCCCTTCGAGAGGGTTCCGTTCGCGTCCTTCGAGAGCGCCTTGATCGAGAGGTACGTCTGGTCCCACAGGTCCATCGCGAAGGAGACGTCCTTCCACCGGTACTGCGCCACGGACTTGATGCCGTCGCCGTCATGGCCGTTGTAGGTGTCCCACTCGTCGTCCCAGTCGCGCGTGACCCCGCCCTGGTAGAACGGCACCGGCGCCGTGAACTGCCCCTCGGGGAACTCCTCCTCCGAGGTCCGGTACGTCCGCACGCCGTAGAACACCTGCGGCGCCGGGCGCGTGAGGATCGTCGGGGCGGATTCCTGGTTGCTGCCGGGGCTGACCTGCCACACGTCGATCTTGCGCTTGCGGTCGTAGGCCGCGCCGGCGCTGCGGTCCCACTTGTCGGCGCCGCCCGAGGAGGTCGCCACCGCGTTCATCGCGTCCGATCCGCCCGTTCCCTTGAAGTTCACGGAGGCGGCCACGGGCAGGACGTAGGGCGCGATCCTGAGGCCGCAGTCGCGCATGTTGAAGCCGGGGCGGCCGGACGTCGTCGCGCCCGAGCTCGAGCAGTCGATCGGGCCGAACTTGTAGAGGAAGTAGGGGGCGTTGCCGAACGCGTTGTTGTTCACGGCGTTCGCCAGTGTGCAGGCGGTGCACTTGTTGTTCTCGATGTCGTGGCTGCGGAACGCCCACACCATCGGCGTCACGGAGGTTCCGTCCGTCAGGAGGTCCAGGACGAAGACCCACCGGATGGGCTTGGTGCCGTCCTTCCGGTCGAGCGTGAAGAGGCCGCAGTCGTTCTCGTTGCCGCTCCAGCCCCAGTAGCCGCTTTCGTTCTTCGCGCCGTTGTTGTCGGTGCTGTTGCGGCCCGGGAACGTCGGCCACCGCGCGTTCGACGCCGTGTAGTTGTTCCACCCGCCGTAGCCGTTGCCGCGGATCTCGCCGAACTTCTCGAAGCATTCGCCCTCGATCCACTGGTAGAGGCGCACCTCGAACCAGTTGCGCGTCCGCCCCTTCTGGTCGGCCATCAGGTCGCTGTGCTGCGTGATCCGGGCCTCCCAGTAGTTGAACGGGTCCTGCCAGTAGCCGATGAGCGAGAGCGAGTGCTCCGCGTCGGAGACCTGGTCCGGTGACGGGTCCGTGATGCGCGCGATCACCCGGTAGTTGCTCCACGCGGAGCCGGGGACGTACGTGATGTTGCGGTCGTCGTCGCTATGCGACCGAACGCGCATCTTCAGCGTGCCGCGCCCCTGGCTGGGCCGCTCGCTCGTCGTCTCGAGCGAGCCCTCGAGCCCCGGGTAGCCGCGCAGGACGACCTCGGTGTTCCTCGTCTGCGAGGTCCAGTCCGGCGCGTTGTCGGAGAGGACGCGGTCCTTCACGATCTTCGCGTTCTTCCCGATGTACTCGTAGAGGTAGGTGCCGGACGCGTCGCAGTAGTCCTCCATCGCCGGGTTCTGGTCGAGCAGCACGCCGTTGAGCGACTCCTCGAACGTCGTGAGCGCGCGCCCCTCGAGGTCGGTCGTGAACTCCTTCATGTCGTAGAGGCCGAACGACCGGGAGTACCACTGGTTGTCCGCCTGCCAGTCGTTGAAGTCCTGCCACGCGGCGCGGCGGATCTGCCAGGAGCCGTTGGTGGTGCAGAAGCGGTACATCAGGAAGCCGTCGTAGTCGATCTGCACGCGCGTGCGCACGGTCTCGTGCGGCGGGAGCCTGTCCTCGTCCAGCACGTACTCGAAGTACGTCTCCTCGCGCGTCGAGGTCGCGCCCGGGACGAGCGTGTACGTGGAGGACGTCCCCACGGCGCACTCGTTCGTGACGTACCACGCGCCCGCGCCGTTGATGACGTCCTGGAAGTCGGCGTACCAGTTCGTCGTCACGGTGCTGAGCTCCGGCCGGTCCGGGTCGACGACGTTCAGGACGAAGTTCAGCGCCTGCAGCAGCTCGTTCGTCGCGACGCTGCCGTCCTCCTGCTCCTCGAACTCGAAGCGCCGGAACCAGTACGCCACGTCGTCCGCCGTCGGCGGGACGAGCGCCTGGCCGAGCGCGTTCGTCTCCACCGCGTTCGTCACGACGCCGACCCAGAGCGCCGTCGTGGTCTTCACGTCCCACACGACGTTCGTGATCTGCTCCACGATGGTGCGCTTGCGCTCGTAGCCGGTCATCTCGTAGTCGCGCAGCTGCGACCCGTCGTTCTCGGTTCCGTCCATCGGCGGGTTGATGCGCAGCTCGTCCTGGTCGAGCTGGACCCACTCGAACGGGCCCGCCTCGTAGGCCGTCGCGCCCGGCACGGAATGCCACGCGCCCGTCACGGAGAAGTACGCGTCGACGGCGTTCGTGACGTGCAGGATCGCCTGCCACGTGTAGTCGCCCACGTGCTGCATCGGGTAGGCGCGGGCGAGGTGCGACTCCACGTTGGTCGAGAAGTCCGCCGTCACCGCCGAGAGGTCCGTGTACATCGACCGGAAGCGCCGCACGCCGTCCTTCGCGAGGAACTTGTTGTATTCGTACGTCGCCGGGATTTCGATCGAGCCGAGCTCGGGGACCGCGTCGTTGCGCGTCGGACGGACCATGTAGTACGCCGACCCGCTCGGCCAGCCCTCGTCCAGGTCGCGGATGTCGAACTTCCGCGTCACGTCCCAGAGGCCGTTCGTCGCGGGGGTGTCCGGCGCGACGTCGCGGCTCGTCGAATAGTGGTAGAACGCCTGCTGTCCCGTCTTCTCGAACGTGTCCCGGAACGTCGGGTACAGCGCCGGGCTGCGGTTCTCGGAGACATTTCCGTTCGCGTCCGTCAGGAGGGCCCAGGCGTTGGTGTGGATCAGGTACGGGTACCGGTACCAGTCGAAGCGATGGTTGACGATGTTGTTCAGCAGGTACCCGTCATGGTCCTTGATGGCCGGGAACGTCGGCGTGTAACCGGTGAAGGAGACCTCGTAGAAGTACTCAAACGGACCGTCGGAGAGGCCGTTGCCCTCCGGCGTCAGGATGCAGGCGTAGGTGCCGTCCCCCGTGTGCGTGCGGCCCGTCACGTTCGTCATCGGCGTCGGCGTCCAGTCGTCCTCGGCATTCTGCCTCCAGTAGAGGACCGGCGCGAAGTTCGCCGCCGGAGCGGACGGAAAGACGTTGCTCACCGCGATGTGGAATTCGATCGGATCCCGGATCGACGGGAAGCCCGGCGCATAGTCCAGCTCGTCCTTGTAGATTCGCACGTCCGGAATCACGGGCGTGAGAACGATGTCGCAGACGTCGATGGCGACGGAGTTAAGCTCGGCGGATGTTGACCCTCCCGATGGTGTGTTGTTGCGAATACGATAGTAGGCCTGTGCGGATGTCGTGGCCGGATAGTCTTGAACAAGAACATGAAACTGGTGCCACTCTGCAACACCAGTTGCTTTGGGAATCGTAATTTCAGCGATGGTCTTGTAGGTATAACGAGTAAATCCGGCAACTACTCTTGCCGTGATTTTATCAATGACAAGTGTTCCGTCCGCCGTTCCTTGGTTGGACATCTTCGCCTTGAACCAAACGGAGCCAACTCCCGTAGGAATCTTTTCGCGGGTTCGAATGAAACCAGCTGTCATCCCTTCAATTTCGGGCGTTTTTTCGGGTTTTGAATCTCCCATCAACGTGACCGCCTGAGGAACCGCTCCATTGCGGGAAACGAGGGCACCATACCAATCAGCGTCCAAATTGCCCGAACCGGAAGCTCCGATTGACCAGCCGTTCAGATTCGGATACCGCTGGTTCGTCAAGCCCCGCGAGTCGGTCGTGTTCTCCGTAACCATGAAGGGCTGGTCGATGTAGGAGGACGTGTTGCCCGCCGCGTCCTCCGCCGTGATGGAGATGGTGACGCCGCCGGCCGGGCAGGGCGGAAGCGTGCAGGACCAGTCGACGCCGGAGCCCTGGAGGTAGATGCGGGTGGTCGAGTCCCCCTGGGTGAGGTCGCAATACACGAACTCGGCGCCCGGGCCCGCCAGATCGACCTCGAGCGTGCCGCCGAGGATCGCGTCGTATTCGTTGTCGACCAGCCGCACGTCGTTGATGCTGGGCACGGCGAGGGCGGAAACGGCCGCGAAGAGGGAGGCGAATGCGAGAAGGGAGACGTGTTTCATGGGCTTTTCCTCGTTTGGTCCGGGGCATGCCGCCCCGAGCCCCGCCTAGCGGGGCTTCGGCGGGAAGGATAGCACAGCGGGCGCGCGCGCGTAAAGGGAAAAATGGGGCAAGCGCGCGGCAGGGCCGCGCGCGCCCTTGGCGGATGGTTGCCGGATTCTTTCGCCCTCGGGTGGAGGAAAGCAGAACGCAAGCACCGCCCTTGGGGATGGTTGCCGGATTCTTTCGTCCTCGGGGCCTTGCCGGGGGCCTTCGGCTCCCCGGCTTGCGGCCCCTCGGTAGCCGCCGGCCCCATGCGGGGCCGATCGGCGGAGACGACCAGATCGACTGCGTTCCCCCACGCGGCTCCCGCGCTCCGCGCGATCGCCGCGCGGGGCCCTCTCCGTGCG
>CAMNDA010000292.1 GCA_946534745.1 uncultured Verrucomicrobiota bacterium
GACGTAGCAGGGGTTGCCCTTCCAGTCGACGCCCTCCTTGGGGGCCTTGACGCCCATGTCCTCCCACCAGATGTCGCCGTCGGGGGTGAGGACGACGTTGGTGAAGATCGTGCCCTTCTTGCAGCTCTTGAGCGCGTTGGGGTTGGAGTCCATCGACGTGCCCGGCGCGACGCCGAAGAAGCCGTTCTCCGGGTTGATCGCGTAGAGGCGGCCGTCGTCGCCCGGCTTGAGCCACGCGATGTCGTCGCCGATCGTCTGCAGCTTCCAGCCCTTGAGCTTCGGGAGCATCATCGCGAGGTTGGTCTTGCCGCAGGCGGACGGGAACGCGGCCGTGACGTGGTACTGCTTCTTCTCGGGCGAGGTGAGGGTGAGGATGAGCATGTGCTCGGCCATCCAGCCCTGGTCCTTCGCGAGCTTGGACGCGATGCGGAGCGCGAAGCACTTCTTGCCGAGGAGGGCGTTGCCGCCGTAGCCCGAGCCGAACGACCAGATCTGGCCGTCCTCGGGGAACTGCGTGATGTACTTGTCCTCGATCTTCTTGGCGCAGGGCCACGCGACGTCCTTCTGGCCCTTCTTGAGCGGGGCGCCGACGGAGTGGATGCACGGGATGAACGCGCCGTCCTTGCCGAGGTGCTTCATCACCGCGTCGCCGGTGCGCGTCATGATGTTCATGTTCACGACGACGTAGGGTGAGTCGGTGATCTCGATGCCGTACTGGGTGATCGGGTTGCCGATCGGGCCCATGGCGAACGGGATGACGTACATCGTGCGGCCCTTCATGCAGCCCTTGTACGCCTTGGTCATCTTCGCCTTCATCTCGTCGGGGTCCATCCAGTGGTTGGTCGGACCGGCGTCGATCTCCCTCTTCGAGCAGATGAACGTGCGCCCCTCGACGCGCGCGACGTCGCTCTCGTGCGAGCGCGCGAGATAGCAGTCGGGGCGGGTCTTCGGGTTCAGCTTGATGAACTGGCCCTTCTTGACCATCATTTCGCAGATGGCGAGGTGCTCCTTCTTCGTGCCCTTCACGACGACGATCTTGTCGGGCGTGCAGATCTTGTTCCACTTGTCGACCCACGCGAAGACCTTCGCGTTGGCGAATTTGGGCGTTTTGGCCATGTTTCGTTTGCTCCTTGCGGTTGGCGGGTTCCCCGCGAAGCGCGGGGGTTGTGTTTGCAAAAGTGGGCGGAAGAATACCGCAAATCCCCCGCAAAGGCAAGCGGTTTCCGCGGGGCCACGCGCGCGCGGGCGCGCTACGCCTCGCTCCCGGAATGCAGCGAGACGCTCTGGACGAGGCCCAGCAGCGCGAGGGTCGAGATGGCGAACGTGCCGCCGTAGCTCACGAGCGGCAGCGGGATGCCCGTGATCGGCATCACGCCGATCGTCATCGCGACGTTCACGAAGACGTGCGTGAAGAGGATCGCCCCGACGCCCGTGCAGACGAGGCGCCCCGCCTCGTCCCGGCAGCGCAGGCCCGTCCACGCCACGCTCGCGAGCAGCAGCGCGAAGAGCCCGAGCACGGCGGCGCTGCCGCGGAAGCCCGTCTCCTCCGCGATGACCGAGAAGATGAAGTCCGACGAGGAGACCGAGACCGGCAGGTAGCCGAGCGCGTTCTGCGTCCCCTTCATGTAGCCCTTGCCGCGCTCGCCGCCGGAGCCGACGGCGATCTTGCTCTGCCACGCGTTCCAGCCCGCGCCCTGCAGGTCCCGCTCCGGGTGCGCGAAGACGAGGACGCGGTCCTTCCAGTGGCGGTGCAGGAAGCGGCCCGTCACGGCCTCGACCTTCGCGCGCCGCTCCGGCGGGAGCCGCTCCGGCAGGAGAATCGCCCCGAGGAAGGCCGACGCGCCGAGCGCCGCCGCGAGGACGAGCGCGAGCAGCGTCCGCTTCGCGCACCCCGCCACGAAGACCATCGCGAGCGCCGCCGCGACGAACGGCAGGGTCGTCCCCAGGTCGGGCTCCAGCAGCACGAGCGCGGCCGGCACGGCGGCGAGCCCGAGCGAGAGCCAGAGCTTCGCGCGCTCGCCCAGCGCCATGCCGCCGCCGAGGACGAACGCGAGCGTCGCCACGAGCGCGAACTTCGCGCCCTCCGACGGCTGGAAGCGCCCGAAGAGCCAGCGCCGCGCGCCCATGTTGCTCGTGGTGCCGATGCCCGGGATCAGGACGAGGACGAGCAGCACGAGCGCGAAGAGGTAGAACGCCCACGCCCACTCGGTCCAGCGGCGGTAGTCGACCGCGGCGACGACGAGGTGCGCCGCGACGCCGAGCGGAATCCACGGCCAGATCATCTGGCGCCAGAGCTCGTGCGCGCGCCCGACGCGCACCGAGCACGCGCTGCGGATGAAGAGCACGCCGACGACGAGCAGGGCCGCGGCGCAGAGCACCATGGCCCAGTTCGCGCGCAGCCACCACGGCCGCGGCTTTCCGTCGGTTTCGTCGAACACGGGCCGCGAGTCTAGCAGACCGCGCCCCCGCCCGCAACCCGACTTGTTAGACTTGCCTAACAACGGCCGGAAGCGGTATCATCCCGGGCCACGCGCCGCAAGGGGCCCGCACCGGGTCCGGAGGGCGCGGCGGGCGGGTCCGCTCACATGGTCCCGGCCGCGCAAGAACCCTACGCAACCAACGAAGGAAAACCTCCCGTGAGCGAAACCAACACCCCCGCCCCCGAAGGGAACGGCGCCGCCTGCTGCGGCTGCAAGAAGTTCTCCTCGGCCGCGGAAGCGAAGTTCGCCGAGCTCGATGCGTTCATCGATTCGCTCGGCCTGGATCCCAACGACGAGCGCCGGCGCGGCCGCCTGATCCAGATCCTCCACCGCGCGCAGCACATCTTCGGCTACCTCCCGCGCGAGGTGCAGCAGCACGTCGCCGAGAAGATGGCCATCCCCGAGAGCGCGGTCTCCGGCGTCGTCTCGTTCTACAACTACTTCACCACGAAGCCCAAGGGCAAGCACGTGATCAACGTCTGCCTCGGCACCGCGTGCTACGTGAAGGGCTCCGAGGGGGTCCTCCGCGAGCTCGAGCGCGTCCTCGGCATCGAGGCGGACACCAATCCCACGCCCGACGGGCTCTTCTCGCTCGGCTCGCTGCGCTGCGTCGGCGCGTGCGGCCTGGCGCCCGTGATGCTCGTGGACGACAAGGTCTACGGCAAGATCACCCCCGCGGCCGCCGTCAAGGTCGTCGAAGAAATCAAGGCCAAGGAGGCCCAGGCATGAATCCCATCAAGACCAAGGCCGATCTGATGGCCGCCTACGAGGCCGCCAAGGGCAAGCTCGCCCTCCGCCTCGCCGCCGGCTCGATCGATTCGAAGAAGAAGGACATCATCTGCTGCGGCGGCACCGGCTGCCACGCGTCCAACAGCCAGGAGCTCATGGCCAACCTCCGCGAGGAGATCAAGAAGGCCGGCCTCGAGGCCGACGTCCGGGTCATCCAGTCGGGCTGCTTCGGCTTCTGTGCCCAGGGCCCGATCGTGAAGGTCATGCCCGACAACGTCTTCTACGTCCAGGTCAAGCCCGAGGACGCCGCGGAGATCGTCGCGAAGCACGTCGTCGGCCACGAGGTCGTCGAGCGCCTGCTCTACGTGGAGCCGACGCTCAAGGAGAAGATCCACGACTACGCCAAGATGCCGTTCTACGCCAAGCAGGAGCGCATCGCGCTGCGCAACTGCGGCCTC
>CAMNDA010000293.1 GCA_946534745.1 uncultured Verrucomicrobiota bacterium
GCAGTCCAAGGTCGCCGGATACGACAACATCGAGAACCTGCTCGCCCAGCACTCCGACTTCACGGCGCTCTCGATGGGCGTCGCGACGCTGCGGAGCCAGGAGAACCCGAAGACGCCAAGCGCCTTCGCCGGCTGCGCCTACATCGAGGCGCAGTTCCACGGGCCGGTCGTGCTCGACCGCGACGTGGAGGAGATTCGCATCGACACGTCCGAGATGCATGAACACTTCAGAAACCTGTTCTACGATCTGCCGCAGGAGGAGCAGGACGCGCTCGACGAGGACGCCTGGATCAAGCAGAAGTGCGACGATGCCATCGCCGAAATCAAGAATGACACCAAGAACGCCCCATTCAAGGTCACGTTCTACGATTCCGAAGCCACGTTCGACAGGGAGGAGCGCCTCGTGACGGAGGCCCGGGACTCCCAGGAGAGGGAGGCCATCGCGCACCTGAAGGACGATTTCGCCGTAATGGCGCAGTCCTTCCTCGGCGAGCGCTTCGGCGAGGTCAAGGACTTTGTGATCCGCAAGCTGGCGACCAGCAACCATTCCCTCATCACTGGCATCGTCGGGGAAAATCTCGAACACGTCCCCGACTGGATCCGCGAGGTCGCCGAAGAGAGGATGGCGGCGATGGCCGCCACGCTCGGAACGAACACGGAAATCTATGACGAGGCCCAGGTGCGCAACCATCTCGCCAGCGAGTACTACGACCTGCTTGTTGACCTGGATGCCTCGATGAAGTGCATGGACACGCTCGGCTACACGGATCCCGCCGCGCGCGACGCGCTTCTCAAGGAGATTGTCCGGGCAAAGGTTTCGGGCAACAACAACATTGACCGTTTCGTCGCGGTGTACATCGCGGCCGAAAAGGCTCTCGCGGACGTGAACGCCTTCGCGAAGGACGTGCTGGAGAAGGACGTCGAGAACGGGTCCGAACTCATGCGGTTGGCGTTCAACGGCCTGCCGCCCCTCTCCGGCGTCGCGGCGCGAAGTGTCTCCCAGATCATCCAGAACGAAGTCAGGGAGATCAATCGCAAGATCGTCGAGCAGAAGCTTGACATTCTTGAAAACGAGCCGGCGCAGCTCGTGAATCGTCTGCGCAAGGCCGTGCGGCCCTTCATCGAGCGCAAGGCGAAAATCCTGTCATCGCAGGCGTTCATGGAGTTCCCGACCGTCGAGGAGCGCAACGCATTCCTCGCATGGGCGACGAGCGCCGGAAAGCTGAAGAACGATGCCGAGTTCGCCGGCATCTACGAGGGCAGCACGAAGCTTGCCGACGCGTTCGAGGCGAAGATCAAGTCCGGCGCGCCGCTCACCGCGCAGGATCTCGTGGACACTTTCAAGTCCTTCGTCGGCACGGCGTTCGACTACATGCAGGAGGACGCCAAGCAGCGCGGCGAATACGGCCCGGACGATCGCTCCAGCTTCATCGGCCGCACCACCTCGGTGGCGCTGAGCCGCCTCGCCGTGCGCGTCGGACGCGAGGGCCTCGCGAAGATCGCCGCCGCGCTCGACACGGCGGACGCCCGCTGGCTCCACACCGCGATCCTCACGGCAGGCGACGGCAAAACGGAGAGCCCGTACGACACATCCCGCGCCGGCACCCTCGAGACGGCCGGGGCGTTCTTCGAAATCCTCCACCAGCGCCTCACCGAGAAGTTCGACCTCCCGACGCATCCGACGAATCCGCCGGCCGGAATCGACTACCGCATCGTCCCGCCCGCCGCGCGCGCGCTCGTCGCGCAGATCAACCCGGTCGAGGCGCGTGATCGCGACGAGATGTATCCCTACGACCCCGCCTCCTCCGGCGCGCGCCGGCTCGCGAACGTCCCCGCGCCCGTCAACCCCGCCGCGCTGCCGCAGGACAAGGCCGGACGCAAGGCGTTCCTCGTCGACCGGATGCTCCCCATCTACCACGCCCACGAGAAGGGCTTCGACTACGGATACAACTACCACGGCCGCACCCACGCCACGCGCTCGTTCGTCTTCTCCATCGCGATGGGCAATATCCTCAAGGAGAAGGGCGTAGCGCTCGACATGAACGCCGTCGCGCTCGCCACGGCCGGACACGACACCGGCCGCCAGAAGAACGGAAGGGACACCGAAGCGTCGGAGAAGCGCTCCGCCGACACCGTCGTCGCCGCCGTGAACGAGGCGTATCCCGGCGCGGCCGGTCCCGGCTGGACGGCGCAGGTCGAAGCCAACATCACCACGAAGACCGCCGAGCAGGAGACGATCGAGGGCTACCTCTTCAAGTGCGCCGACTCGCTCGACTACACGCGCGTCGGCGAGCTCGACGAGGGACACTTCCCGTTCCTCCAGGAGCCGATCGCGACGCCAGACGGATTCGTTCTGCCGACCGACACGGGCATCCGCCGCCAGCTCATGAAGGAGGCGAAGCTCCTCTCCGAACTCACCAGCCCGCACGTCCTGATCAAGGCCGAGCGCGATCAGCTGGCGGACGAACTGGTAGACCTGCCCGCCGGCCAGGAATTCGACGTCAAGAACGCACGCCTCCAGGAAATCGACCAGCAGATCCTCCAGAGCGAGAAGCAGCAGACCGACACGCTCTCCAACCAGCAGATCGTCGACCTCGTCGAGGACGCGATCCGCTCCCGTCCGCAGGACTTCCCGCTCCTCACCCGATACTACCTCGGCGTTCACCAAAACGGGGGGCGCCAAGGCGCTCGTGCCGAAGGATGACCCCGCCGCGCCGCCCGACACGGCCGAGGCCGAGGCGTTCTACAACCGCAACCCGCCCGAGCCCCGCCGCCTTCGCGGCGCCTACGAACGCATCCCCGACGCCAGCCGCCCGAACCTCGCCGTCGCGGCGTCCTTCGACATCCTCAACGCGTAGCCGCCCCGCGCCGCCAGCCCGACAAAAAAGGCGCGCTTTTCCTGTGGCGTCGCGGGCCGGGTTCGTGTAGAATGCCGGGGGTCTGCAACGCAACCCGATGCATCCCACGATGAACCGACATGCCCTGCACCTCCTCGCCGCGGGAGCCGCGGCGGCCGCCCTCGCCGTGGCGGGG
>CAMNDA010000294.1 GCA_946534745.1 uncultured Verrucomicrobiota bacterium
CTCTCCGCGTCGCGGACGCGGAAGAGGCGCACGTCGGGGTGCCAGACGGGCGCGAGGCCGTCGCACGGCTCGATCGCGACGCCGAAGAGTTCGCGCGCGAGGCCGAAGAGGCCGTCGAGCACGCGCGGGAACGGCAGGTAGGGGCGAAGCGTCTCGGACGAGTAGCCGTAGAGCGCCTCGAGACGGCGGCGCGACCAGTAGGCCAGGTCCCAGTGCCGCAGCTCGGCGGCGGGCGCTGCGGCGCCCGCGGAGGCCGATGAATCGGCCCCTCTGCTACCGTGCTCCGCGGCGAAGGCGCGCAGCGCGGCGAGCTCCTCGCGGGCGCGCGGGAGCGCCGCCGCGCCGATGCGGTCGATCATCGCGTAGACCGCCTCCGGCGTCTTCGCCATGCGCGAGTCGAGCGCGAGGCGCGCGTAGGTCGGGAAGCCGAGGAGGGACGCCTGCTCGCGGCGCAGCGCGAGGATCTCGGAGAGGATCGCGGTGTTGTCGGTCGGGCCGGACGACGCCCGCGCGGCGCGGGCGCGGTAGAGCGTCTCGCGCAGGTCGGCGCGCTCGGCGTACTGCTGGAACGGACCGTAGATCGCGGCCTCGAGCGTCACGCGCCAGGGACCGGCCTCAGGCGTGGCGGAGTCCGCCTCGTGGGCCTCGTTCCAGGCGGCGGCGCAGAGCGCGAGGACGGCGGGCGGGAGCCCGGCGACCTCGGCGGGGTCGTCCAGGTCGAGCGCGAAGGCCTTGGTGGCGTCGAGCGTGTTGTTGGAGAACTTCGTCGAGAGCTCGGAGAGGCGCGTCGCGATTTGGAGGAAGCGCTCGCGCGCGGGGCCGTCGAGCCCGACGCCGGCGTCGCGCGCGTCGCGGATCGCGGACTCGACGACGCGGCGGCGGCCCTCGTCGAGCGACGC
Source organism: uncultured Verrucomicrobiota bacterium (assembly GCA_946534745.1). GTDB lineage: Bacteria > Verrucomicrobiota > Kiritimatiellia > RFP12 > UBA3636 > UBA3636. The sequence continues at coordinate 900 of CAMNDA010000294.1, forward strand.
CCACGCGGGGCCGCCCCGCAGGGCGAGCAGGGCGTCGTAGAGCGGGCGGCTCTGCGCGACGCGGAGCGAGAGGCGGACGACGTGCGGCTGCAGCTCGCCCTCGACCGCGCGCCAGTCGTCGGAGTTGCGGACGCCGAGCATGTGGCCGACGAGGTGCCACGCGCGGGAGAAGGGCTCGAGTGCGTCGGTGAGCGCGGCGACGCGGCCGGCCCAGGTCGGCTCGCACCTCGCCTCGAGCGCGGCGACCTTCGCCTCGGTCTCGGCAATGAGGACGGGCAGCGCCTCGCGCGCGGCCTCGGGCGTCAGCCGGTCGAAGCGCGGGAAGCGCTCCCGGGAAAGAAAGGGGTTGTCGGACATGGCGGCGATTCTAGGGGAACCGCGCCTCCTTTGCAACCGCGCGCCGGGTTGCGGGGGACATCCGGCTCTGCTAGAATTCGCGCCGCCATGACACCCGAACAGGCCCAGACGCTCGTCGGACGCGAGTTCGTCCACTTCAAGGGCAAGCGGTACCGGCTTGTCGCCGTCGCGAAGCACAGCGAGACGCTCGAGCCCATCGTCGTCTATCGCGCGCTCTACGGCGAGGGCGGCGTCTGGGTCCGCCCCTTCGCGATGTTCTTCGAGGACGTCGACCGCGACGGCTACCGCGGCCCGCGCTTCCGCCTGGCGGAGGAAGGCCGGACGTGACCGTTTCGACCTATCGAACCCCGCGCGGCCTCGACAACCTGATCCTGGTCTCCGACGGCGAGTTCCTGACGGGCCTGTGGTTCGAGGGCTCGCGCAACGCGCCGGCGCTTCGTCCCGGCGACGGCGCGCGCGAGCCGCCCGCCCTCCGCGAAACGCGCCGCTGGCTCGACGCCTACTTCTCCGGTCGGCAGCCGGACTTCGCGCCGCCCTATCGCATCGACGGCCTCACGCCGTTCCGCCGGGACGTCGTGGACGCGATGCTCGCCATCCCCTTCGGCGCGACCGCGACCTACGGCGAGATCGCGGCGTCGATCGCCCGCCGGCGCGGGCTCGCGCGGATGTCCGCGCAGGCGGTCGGGCAGGCCGTCGGCTGGAATCCGATCTGCATCGTCGTCCCGTGCCACCGCGTCGTCGGCGCCGCCGGCGCCCTCGTCGGATACGGCGGCGGCCTCCGCAACAAGATCGCGCTCCTCGCCCACGAGAAACGGAGCATCCCATGATCGCGCTCGGGAACGAAATCGTCCGGCTCGTCTCGGAGCATCCCGTCGCGCAGGGCGTCGGTCTGGTCGCGCTCGTCGTCACCTGCCTGAGCTACCAGGCGCGCACGACCCGGGGCATCGCGCTGCGGCAGGCGGTCGGAAGCCTCTTCTGGACAACGCACCTGCTGCTGCTCGGCGCATGGACCGGCGGGCTGCTGAACCTGCTGGGCCTCGTCCGCGGAAGCGTCTACTCGCAGCGCGGGGCGCGCGCGTGGGCGTCGCGTCCGTTCTGGCCGTGGCTCTTCGGCGCGCTCTGCGTCGGTGCGGCCGCGTGGGCGGGCCTCGCGCAGGGCGAGGGCCCGCGGCTGCTGCTCTCCGCCGCGGCGCAGTGCCTCGGCTGCTACGCGCTCTGGACATTCCGCGTCCGCCTCGCGCGGCTGCTTCTCGTCGTCGTCAGCCTGCTCTGGCTCCTCTACGACGTCCTCGCCGGCTCAATCCCCGGAACGCTCTGCGAGGTCCTCAGCCAGATTTCGCTCTACGTCGCCATCGCCCGCGACGCCCGCCGCGCGGCGGCGCGAGACGCGCCGCGCTAGCGGATGGTCGCGTGGTATTCCTGCAGGGAGCGGACGGCGCCTTCGCCGTCGCGCGCGGTGCGGATGCCGCGGGCGGCCGCGAGGGCCGCGGCCGGCGTCGTGAGGTACGGGATGCGGCCCTTGATCGCGGCCTTGCGGATCGAGGCGTCGTCGGCACGCGCGTCGCGGCGGCCGCTCGGCGTGTTGACGATGAGCTCCACCTCGCGGTTGGTGATGACGTCGATCACGTTCGGGCGCCCTTCGCCGATCTTGGCGATGCGCTCGCACGGCACGCCCTTGCCCTCAAGGAACTTCGCCGTGCCCTCGGTCGCGAGGATGGTGCAGCCCAGGTCCGCGAAGCGCAGCGCCGCCTCGGCGGCGTCCGGCGCCTTGTCGGAGAGCGAGAAGAGCACCTTGCCGATCTCGGTCGGGAGCGGCAGCCCCGCGGCCTCCTGGCTCTTGAAGTAGGCCAGGCCGAAGGTGTTGGCCATGCCGAGCACCTCGCCCGTGGAGCGCATCTCGGGCCCGAGGACGGGGTCGACCTCCGGGAACTTCTCGAACGGGAGGCACGCCTCCTTGACGCCGTAGTACGGGATGCGCTTCTCCTTGAGGCCGAGCGAGGCGATCGTCTCGCCGAGCATGAGGCGCGTGGCGAGGCGCGCCATCTGCGTGCCGCAGACCTTGGAGACGAGCGGGACGGTGCGCGAGGCGCGCGGGTTGGCCTCGATGACGTAGACCTTGCCGTCCTCGATCGCGAACTGCATGTTCATGAGGCCCACGACCTTGAGCTCCTGCGCGATGCGGCGCGTGTAGTCGAGGATCGTCGCGCGCTGCATCGGCGGGATGGAGACGGGCGGCAGGACGCACGCCGAGTCGCCGCTGTGCACGCCCGCCAGCTCGATGTGCTGCATCACGGCGGGGATGAAGACGTCCTTGCCGTCGGAGAGCGCGTCGGCCTCGCACTCGAGCGCGTGGTGCAGGAAGCGGTCGAGGTAGAGCGGGCGGTCGGGCGTGACGCCGACGGCCATCGCGACGTATTCGCGCAGCATCTGCTCGTCGTAGATGACCTCCATCCCGCGGCCGCCGAGGACGAAGCTCGGGCGAATCATGAGCGGGTAGCCGATCTCGCCGGCGGCCTTGAGCGCCTCCGCGAGGTCCGCCGCCATGCGCGACTCGGGCATCGGGATGCCGAGCTTGTCCATGATGGCGTGGAACTGGTCGCGGTCCTCGGCCGCCTCGATGGAGTCGACGGACGTGCCGAGCACGTTGCACCCTGCGTCCTTGAGGCCGCGCGCGAGGTTGAGCGGGGTCTGGCCGCCGAACTGGACGATGACGCCCAGCGGCTTCTCGGCCTCGTAGATCTGCAGCACGTCCTCGAGCGTGACGGGCTCGAAGTAGAGCTTGTCCGAGGTGTCGTAGTCGGTCGAGACGGTCTCCGGGTTGCAGTTGACCATGATCGTCTCGTAGCCGGCCTCGCGCAGCGCCATCGCGGTGTGGACGCAGCAGTAGTCGAACTCGATGCCCTGGCCGATGCGGTTCGGGCCGCCGCCGAGGAT
>CAMNDA010000295.1 GCA_946534745.1 uncultured Verrucomicrobiota bacterium
GCCGGGGTCGCGCGCCGCCGCCGCCGCGCGCTTCGGCGGCTACGAGGACTTCCCCGGGCGCTGGGTCTACGACAGACACAAGGTCCTCGACTACTACGAGGAGCTTCGCGCCGAGCCCGAGCGCCTGCTGCAGGTCTTCGACTCGATGGACCCGGTCTGGGTCGAGGACGCCGACGGCGAGCGCCGCATCGAGGGCTACCGCGTCGGCGTCGAGGGCGAGGCCGAGCTCTTCGCCGCGGCGGGGCTGAAGGACGGCGACGTCGTGAAGAGCGTGAACGACCTGGCGATGACGCGCCGCGACCGCGCCGAGCGGATGATCGCCGCGTTCATCGAGGGGCGCGGGACGATGTTCGTCCTCGAGATCGAGCGCGACGGCCGCACCTTCAAGCAGGTCATCGACTTCGAGGACGCGGAGTAGATCCCCGCGCTCGCGCCCGTACGCGTAGAAAAATCGTTGCGGCGCCTCGGCGTTTGTGCTAGTCTCCCGACCCGTTCGCGCGCGCCGGCGGCGGTTCGCCGCGCGCGCGGCCGCACAAGCCCAACCACCCGAACACCATGCAAATCCTCGCGTTCTGCCTCTACTTCGCGGTCGTCCTCGCGATCGGCGTCTACTTCTTCCTCAAGACCAAGGGCGGCGGCGAGAAGGAATACTTCCTCGGCGGGCGCCAGATGGGCCCGTGGGTCTCCGCGATGTCCGCCCAGGCCTCCGACATGTCCGGCTGGCTCCTCATGGGCTTCCCCGGCTCCATCCTCGCCTTCGGCATGGGCAAGGTCTGGATCGGCATCGGCCTCGCGCTCGGCACGATCGCCAACTGGGCGTTCGTCGCGGCGCGCCTCCGCCGCTTCTCGGCGGCCGCCGGCGACTCGATCACGCTGCCGCAGTACCTCACGAACCGCTTCGCCACCTCGAACCCCGCCCTCAAGATCGCCTGCGCGGTCGTGTTCCTCGTCGCCTTCACGGTCTACGTGGCGAGCGGCTTCGTCGCGGGCACCAAGGTCTTCGTGGCGGTCTGCCCGGCGCTGCAGGGCCGCGAGCTGCTGGCGATGGAGATCTTCGCCGCCCTCATCCTCTGCTACACCTTCCTCGGCGGCTACAAGGCCGTGTGCTGGACGGACTTCTTCCAGGGCATCATGATGCTCTGCGCGCTCCTGCTCGTCCCGATCGCGATGGCGGCCTCCGGCAAGTTCGACGCCTCGTTCGCCGAGTCGTTCGCGGAGGGCGTGAAGCCCTTCGGCAGCGACCCCTTCGCCGCGTCCTGGAACGACATCGTCTCCGGCCTCGGCTGGGGCCTCGGCTACTTCGGCATGCCGCACATCCTCGTCCGCTTCATGGGCATCAAGGACCCGAGGAGCGTGAAGAAGTCCGCCTGGATCGCCTGCATCTGGGTCGTCCTCTCGCTCGGCGCCGCGATCGCCGTCGGCATCCTCGGCCGCACCTACCTGCTCCCCGGCGGCGAGTCGCTCGCCGCGAAGCTCGTCCCGGCCTCCGCGCAGCAGATGGTGTTCGTCACCGTCGTGAACGCGATGTTCCCGGCGTTCGTCGCCGGCATCCTCCTGGCCGCGATCATCGCCGCCTCGATGAGCACGGCGGACTCGCAGCTGCTCGTCGCCTCCTCGGCCTTCTCGAGCGACTTCTACCAGCCCGTGATCCGCAAGAACAAGGCGACGGACGCGGAGATGCTCTGGGTCGGGCGCTTCATCGTGATGATCGTGGCGTTCGTCGCGTTCTACGTCGCCGCCAGCGGCCTCGAGAAGCCCGGCTCCTGGGCCTCCAGCATCATGGACATGGTCGAGAACGCGTGGGGCCTCTTCGGCTCGGCGTTCGGCCCGGTCGTGATCCTCTCGCTCTTCTGGCGCCGCTTCAACTACGCCGGCGCGCTCGCGGGCGTGATCGGCGGCGCGGTGGTGGACGTCGTCTGCCTCTACAACCTCTCCGACTGGATCGGCGGCTACCTCTACGAGATCGTCCCCGGCTTCGCCGCGGGCTTCGTCTGCGCCGTCGTCGCGACGCTGCTCACGAAGAAGCCCGGCGCCGAGGTCGACGCGATCTTCGACAAGGCGACCGCGAAGGACGTCGCCGTCGCGGAGTAGGGACCTCGCTAGCCGCGCAGCAGCGCGGCGCAGTGCTCCTCGAAGGTCGCGGCCGCCTCGGCCGCGACCTTCTCTTTCTCCACGCGGACGCCCGCCGCGCGGGCGTCGGCGACCCAGCGGCGCGCGGCGTCGGCGCGGCGCTCGTCCCACGGCCACGGGACGCGCGCCTTTTCGCAGAAGGCGCGGGCCTCGTCCCAGTGCAGCAGAATCGCGTGGCGCGGCGCGAGAAGCTCGCGGCGCACGCGCGTCGCGTAGGGCTCGCCCTGCCCGGCGGCCGCCTCGGCCGCGCGCTCCATCGCGAGCGCGGCGGCGACGAGCGTCGCCGACGGCATCCACCCGGAGCAGTCGCGGTGGTAGCACCCGACCGGCACGCCGCCCGCGGCGGGCGGCTCGTTCACGAGCGCAATGTAGCGCAGGACGTGCGGCGCGGCGGCGCTTCCCCAGTAGCCGCGCACGAATTCGCGGATCAGGGCGCGGTCGTCCGCGGCGGGGTCCCAGAGCAGACGGCCGAGGAGCCACGTCCGCAGCGGCGCGAGCTCGCCCGCGCCGGAGCAGGTGTCGCCCTGCTCGAAGAGCCCGACCGCCCCCGCGCCCGCGAAGAGCCGCACGTTCGGACCGAGCGAGAGCAGGTTCGGATGCGGGACGAAGTAGCCGTGGAAGTCCGTCACGTAGTCCCACACGAAGACCCGCCCCGGCGCGAGCGCGCACCAGTCGCGCAGGTCGCGGCGGAAGTCCGCGGCGGCCGGCAGGTCGGCGTCGGCGAGCGGGACGGAGAACGGGCACTCGATGTCGCAGAGGCGCACGAGGACGTTGCGGCGCGGCGCGACGCCGGTCGGCGCGCGGCGCGTGTACTGGTAGGCGAACGTCTCGACCGTGACGCGCGGAAACTCGCGCTCCACCGCCTCCGCGACGCGGTTCACGAAGCGCAGCAGCGGCCCGGCGGGCACGCCGCCCGTCTCCGCCTCGGCGGCGCGGCACGCGGGGCATTCGCACGCGCCCTGCCAGTCGTTCTGGCTCACGGAGAGAAAGTCGCAGTCCGGGTCGGCGCGCAGGACGCGCAGCGTCTCCTCGACGAACGCCGCCTCCATCTCCGGGTTCGTCAGGCACAGCTGCTTCGCGCATCGCTCGCCGCCGACGAGCGAATACCATTCGGGGTGCGCGTCGAAGTGCTTCGCGGGCGGGAGGATCTCGAAGAAGGAGTGGTAGGCGCTGCCGCGCCCCTCGAAGAAGTGGAGCCGGTGGCAGCCGCCGAGCTTCGGCGGGACGGACGGCGCGTCGTAGGCCGCGTAGCGGATGCGCGAGACGAAGTTGCCCTTGAGCCAGACGCGGAAGCCGGGGTCGTAGGCGCCGAGCGCGGAGACCTCGCGGTAGCGCAGCGGCGGCGCGTGGCGGCGGTCGAGCCGCGGCGCGGGGAGCACCGGCCTCTTCGGCCAGTCGGCCTCCTCCGCGGTCCAGCGCCGCACGCCGTAGCCCTCCTCGAGGAGCGTGTCCACGGCGTAGACCGGCC
>CAMNDA010000296.1 GCA_946534745.1 uncultured Verrucomicrobiota bacterium
CCCCCCCCCCCCGCCGCGGCTCGGCGGGGACGCCTCGCCCCACCCTGACCGCCCTGTGCGCCCTACCGCACGGCGGCGGCGGCGCGCTTGAAGCCCTCGGCCGCGCCGAGGATGGTCTTCTCCTCCACGCAGAAGGCGAGGCGGACGTGGCCCGCGAGGCCGAAGCCGCGGCCCGCGACGACGAGGATGCGTTCGGCGAGGAGCGCCTCGACGAACTTCGTCTCGTCCTCGCACGGCGACTTGGCGAAGAAGTAGAACGCGCCCTTCGGCAGGAAGAACTCGACGCCCGCGGCGCGGAGCTCGTCGGCCATGAGGTCGCGGCGGCGCTTGTAGATGTTCGCGTCCACGCCCTCCTCCGCGCAGCTCTGGAGGATCTGCTGGCCGACGGCCGGCGCGTTCACGAAGCCGAGGATGCGGTTCGCGAGGATGAGGCCGCCGAGGAGCTCCTCCGCGCCCTCGATGGCGGGATTGACGGCGAGGTAGCCCACGCGCTCGCCCGCGAGCGAGAGCGTCTTGGAGAAGGACCCCACGACGACCGTGTGCGCGTAGGCCGCGAACACCGACGGGATCGGCGCCCCGGTGTAGTTGAGCTGGCGGTAGGGCTCGTCGGAGACGAGGTAGATCGTGCGACCGAACTCCGCCGAGCGGCGCGCCAGGACCGCGCCGAGCGCGGCGAGGTCCTCCGCCGGGTAGATCTGGCCCGTCGGGTTGTTCGGCGTGTTCACGATGATGGCGCGGGTCTTCGCCGAGATGGCGGCGTCGATCGCCGCGACGTCGAGCGAGAAGTCGCCGGGCCTCGTGGGGACGGGCGTGAGGACGCCGCCGAAGTTGCCGACGTAGTTGCCGTATTCGACGAAGTAGGGCGAGGGGACGAGCACCTCGTCGCCGGGCGAGAGGACCGCGCGGAAGAGGACGTTGAGGCCGCCCGCGGCGCCGACGGTCACGACCACGTTCGCGGCGGGCGTCTCGACGCCCTGCTCCTTCGAGACGAGCCGCGCGAGCGCCTCGCGCGTGGCGGGGTAGCCGGCGTTGGGCATGTAGCCGAGCGCGAACGGCCGGTCCGCGCCGGCGGCGACCTTCTCGAGCGCGGCCTTCACGGCGGGCGGCGGCGCGAGGTCGGGATTGCCGAGGGAGAAGTCGTAGACGTTGTCCGCGCCGAACTTCTTCTTCAGCTCGATGCCCTGTTCGAACATCTTGCGGATGGCGGAGCCGCCGGCGACGGCCTTCTGGACGGCGGGGGAGAGGAGCGTGCTCATGGGAGTGACAAGTGACGGGTGACGAGTGACGGGTGACGAGTGACGAATGACGAGTGACGATCGTCGAGTGGCGAACGAGGGCGGAGAATAGCACAGCGGGGGCGGGGAGGCAACGCGATTCCTTCCGGCGGGAACACGGCCGAAAATCCCGCTTGACTCCGTATGGGGCTTTTGGTATCTTCCGCCCCGTTTTCCGCGCCGCGCGGAGGACGCCATTCCGGTGTAGCGTAGCGGTAGCGCAGGGGACTGTTAATCCCTTGGTCGCTGGTTCGAATCCAGCCACCGGAGCCATCTTGGAAGCCCGCGGAGCCGTGCGCTCCGCGGGCTTCATCCTTCTCTTGCGCCGAAACCGCTTGCCACGGGAAAGCTAGATATGCTACAGTAAGGCCGTGAAGTTACCCCCGAGTCCGTTCGCCCGCCGCTCCCGCTCCGGGCAGACCATGGTCGAATACGTCCTCGCGTTCGCCGTGCTGATCGGGCTCGCCTTCGCGCTCGCCGCCCTCGACGGCGCGCTCCGCGAGAACGGCGACCGCTCGGTCTCCCTCGCCTCGTCCGAATACCCGTAGCGTCCGATCCCTCCGCCTCCGAACCGCTTAACCACCGAACCACCAAACCACCGAACCATGAAAACCGACTCCCGCCGCTCCGGCCAGACCATGGTCGAATACATCATCATCGTCGTCGTCATCGCCATCGCCGCCCTCGCGGTGTTCGGCATCCTCGGCGACACCGTCAAGGACAAGGCCGGCGGCGCCGTCACGTCGCTCACCACCGGCGACAACGCCACGGCCGCGAAGGACGCCGCCGACACGAAGTCCATCGACAAGTTCAAGGACCTGCACGCCGGCGACGACATGACGAAGTAGCGCCGCCCCGCGCCGCCATGCTCCGCCGCGTTCACGGTCGGGTCGCGCCCGCGGCGCGTCCGCGCTTCGGGCGCTTCGGAGAGGCGCCCACGCCGCGCCGCGCCGGACAGGCCTATCTCGAGACGCTGCTCGCGCTCCTGGTGCTCTGCGTCCTGCTCTTCGGCTTCCTGCAGGTCGCGCTCGCGCTCGGCGGGCGCGAGATCCTGCACCACGCGGCGTCGCGCGCCGCGCGCGCCCGCGCCGTCGGATTCAACTCCTGGATGGCGACGAAGGCGGCGCGCGTCGCGGCGATCCCCGTCTCGGGGAAGCTCCTCGCGGAGGACCTCGGCTGGACGCCGGCGGACGGCTCCCCGGCCGCGTTCGAGCGCGCCCGCATCCCCGACTACCTCTCCGCCGAGAACCGCGAGCGCGCGGACTGGGTCCTGAACTACGAGGAATGGGAGAAGGGGACGCTCTCCGTCCGCGAATCCGGCTCGCTCTTCGGCAACGGCACGCTCGACCTCACGGTCCGGCACGACGCGCCGCTCTGGATGCCGTTCGCGCGCTTCGTCGTCCCGTGGGCGCCGCTCGACGGCGAGGGCGTCCCGCGCGTCGCGATGGAGGCGACGGCAACCCAGGGGGAGCACGCGGGGCTCTATCTCGAATAGTCGCACGGTCGCACGGTCCCACGGTCACACGGTCACACGGTTACACGGTCACACGGTCTTATGTCAGACGCAAGACGACAGACGAGGGGCGACGGGCGGCGCGGGCAGGTGATCCTGCTCGTGCTGTTCGCGGCGATCGCGCTGCTCGTCGCGGCGCTGTGGCTCCCC
>CAMNDA010000297.1 GCA_946534745.1 uncultured Verrucomicrobiota bacterium
GGGCCCGACGGCTCCGTCGGCCTGCTCTTCCTCGGGCAGGTCTCCGGGGCGGGGCTCACGATCGCCGAGGCGCGCGACGCCATCGAGCGCGGGCTCGAGCCGTTCGTGAAGCATCCCGTCGCCGGCGTCTCCGCGCTCGAGGTCGCGAGCCGCAACGCGACCGTCGCGGGCGCCGTCGCGCGGCCGGGCGCCGTCCCGGTCTCGAACGGCACGCGCCTCGCGGACGTCTGCGCGCTGGCCGGCGCCGCGCCGGACGCGGACCTGGCGCGCTCCGTTCTCGTGCGCGGCGGCGCCGCGGTCCCCGTCGACTTCCGCGCCGCCGTCGAGCGCGGCGACCCGCTCGAGAACGTGAAGGTCCGCCCCGGCGACTACGTCTTCCTCGCCCGCCGCGAGGAGGCCGGCGTGACGATCTGCGGCGAGGTGCGCAAGCCGGGCGTCCTGCCCTGCGCGGGCGGCGGCCGGAGCCTCGTCGGCGCGCTCGCGGAGTCCGGCTGGCGGCTCGAGACGGCGTGGGGCTCCGCGCTCGTCGTGCGCGAGGGGCCGGACGGCCCGCGCGTCTGGCGCGTCGACGTGGACGGCATCCTCGCCGGCGAGAAGCGCGACGTGCGCGTCCTGCCCGGCGACATCGTGCACGTCCCGCCGGCCGAGGCCGGCGGCGCGGGCGGGTTCGGCGCGCCGGCGCCGCGGCGCCCGGCCTTCCCGTCCGGAAGCTGGTGATGAAGGGGCTCGTCTTCGCCGCCGCGGCGCTCTGCGTCCCGCCCTTCGCCTTCCTGCTCGCGCAGAACCGGCGATGGATGCGCTACGCGTTCGTCGGCGTCGTCGCGGCGATGTGCCTCTACGAAGCCACCTCCATCAACTTCTTCGCGCACCCGGACTACCGCGGGACCTCGCGCGGCCTCGAGGTGAGCCTCGCCCACCTGATGGCGTTCTCGCTGCTCGGCGCGGTCGCCTTCTCCGGGCGCCTCCGCCGCCTCGTGCCGGACCGCGGCGCCGCGCTCTTCCTGCTCTACGCGCTGCTCTGCCTGCCGAGCATCTCCGCGGCGGAGAACGTCCTCTTCGGGCTCTTCGAGGTCTGGAAGACGGCGCTTCTCTACGTGCTCTACCTCGCCGTCCGGAGCTACCTGCGCGCGACGGACGACCTGCGCACCGTGCTGCGCGCGCTCGCCGCGTTCGCCGCCGTGAACTTCGCCGTCGTCGTCCGCGCGCACGTCGCGGGCGTCTGGCAGCCGCACGGGCTCTTCCCGCACCAGAACAGCATGGCCCTCGCGATGAACCTCCTCGGCTGCCTGTTCCTGGCGGGCTACGTCGAGCACGGCGCGGGGACGCGGCTCGGGCGGCTGTGCCTCGCCGGCTTCCTCTGCGCCGCCGCCGCCGCCGTGCGCTCGTATTCGCGGATGGCGCTCGCGCTGATGCCCGTCGGCTACGGGCTCGCGTGGCTGCTCTGCGTCGTCCGGGTCCGCCCCCGCCGGTGGCTTGCGCGGACGGTGCCGCTCGCCGTCGCGGGCCTCGTCGCCCTCGCCGCGATGGCCCCGCGGATCGTGCAGCGCTTCGAGACCGCCCCGAAGGAGTCCGGCTCCACCCGCGTCGAGCTCGCGCTCTGCGCGTGGGAGATGGTGAAGGACGAGCCGCTGCGCGGCGTCGGCCTCAACAACTGGGGCATCAAGATCAACCCGCCCTACGAATACGCCGAGCGCGCCGGCCGCGTGCGCGACTGGGGCGGCGACACCTCCGACGCCCTCGTCGAGACCGTCTATCTGCTGACCGCCGCCGAATGCGGCATCCCGGCGCTGCTGGCGCTGCTCGCCTGGTTCGCGTGGCACCTGTTCAGGTGCATCCCCCTTGCGCGATCGCTGCGCGGAACCCCGTGGGCCTTCGTCCCGGCCGGCCTCGCCGGCGGCCTCGTCGCCGCCTACCTGCAAAGCTGCTTCGAATGGGTCTTCCGCCAGCCCCTCAACCTCTTCGTCCTCGTCATCCTCTTCGCGATGATCTCGTATCTCAACGAGCTGGCGACTCGCCGACTGGGCGACTCGCCGACTTGAGGCAACATCAAGTCGTCCGGTCGTCCAGTCGCCAAGTCGCTTGCAACTGCATTGCCGCGACTGGCGGGTTCTGCTAGAATTCCCCTTCATGAACGCGATTGACCAGCTTCTGAGCGCGCGAACCGTTGCGCTTCTCTGCGCCGATCCGCCCGTGATCGCGGCCTACGACAGCGACTTCGCCGCGCACGCCGGCGCGCTGGCCGCGTTCGCGCGGGAACGGCCGCGCGCGGTGTTCCTGCTGCAGCTCGGCTTCGAGCACGAGAGCGACGAGGCCGCGGACCGTCTCGCGACCGCGGTCGCCGCGTTCCGCGCGGAGGCGCCGGCCTCCGCGCGCGTCATCGCGCTGGGCAACACGGAGAAGGAATGCGAGGCGCTCGGCAGGCGCGGCGTCGGGGCGCGCTTCGTCCACCAGAACGCGTTCCTCGACGAGCGCCGGTACCGCCCGATCCGCGCCGCGAAGCGCTACGACGCGGCCTACATCGCGCGCCTCACCCCGTTCAAGCGCCACGGGCTGATCCCGCCCGCGCTCGCGCCGCGCCTGCTCTTCCTCGGCGCGCAGACGCGCCCCGACGAGGCCGACTACGTGCGCGAGATGCGCGAGCGCTTCGCCGGCGCGACCTGGATGCCGTTCTTCTCCGGCGCGAAGATCTCGGCGCTGCTCGCGCGGGCGCGCTGCGGCCTGGCGCTCTCCGCGCGCGAGGGCGCGTGCTTCGCCTCGAGCGAATACCTGCTCTGCGGCCTCCCGGTCGTCGACACGCCCGCGCTCGGCGGGCGCGACGCCGTGTATCCGCCGGAGTTCGTCGCCTCCGTCGACGCGACGCCGGACGCCGTCGGCGCCGGCATCGAGCGCTGGGTCGCCGCGCCGCCCGACCCGTGGCGCGTCCGCGCCGCGTGGCTCGCGAAGGTCGCGCCGCATCGCGAGGCCTACCGTGCGCTGATGCGGGAGCTCGCGGGACGCGACCCCGGCCGTCCGCCGCACAAGCTCGGCCTCCGCACCCCGCACCCCGGCGCGCTGCACACCCGCGCGATCCAGGCCGTGAACCTCGTCCGCGCCCTTCTGCCGCGATGAAGCTCTTCGTCATCAACCTCGACCGCGCGCCGGAGCGCCTCGCGGACACCACGAAGCTCTTCGCCGACGCCGGCCTCGCGTTCGAGCGCGTGCCGGCGGTGGACGCGAGGGCGATGTCGGACGCCGAACGCCGCCGCACGGCGCCGCCCGTCCGCTTCTACCTCGCCAACGCGCGCCGCGTGCGCCCGGGCGAGATCGCCTGCACGCTCTCCCACCGCAAGGCGTGGGACGCGGCCTTCGCGGGCGGCGAGGCCGTCGCCGCCGTCTTCGAGGACGACGTCTTCTTCGAGCCCGACGGGCTCAGGGCGCTGCTCGCGGACGCGGAGCGCACGGACGACCCTGCGGTTCCGACCGTGTGGCTCCTGCACCGCGGGATGCCGCGGCCCGCGCGCGAACCGGAGGGGACGTGGTACGACCTGCTCGCGAC
>CAMNDA010000298.1 GCA_946534745.1 uncultured Verrucomicrobiota bacterium
CCGCAGGTCCGCGAAGCGATGAGAGAGCGCCACGCCGCCGCGCGGCGGCTGCTCGCGTCGCCCGCGACGCGCACGGCGAAGGAATTCGCCGAGGCGCTGTCGCGAACCCGGCGTTGGGGCGTCGTTCCGCGAAGACGGACGGGATAGCCCGGCCGAAAACGGCCGGGCGGGCGCCTCAAATCCAGCCGAATTCGACGGGGAGCGCGACGGGAGCGATGGCGCCCCAGCCGCAGAAGTCCTCGCCGGCCCAGGTCTTCTGGTTCTCGCACTGCTCCGGGGACGAGTTCTCCCAGATCGTGCCCGTCTTCTCGTAGATCGCGGCGACGCCGTTGTAGTAGCGCCGCGCGGCGTCCTCGGCGAACGCGGACTCGCCGCAGTCGAGGAGGCCCCGGAAGGCGATGTAGTCCGTCGGCGGCCACACGACGCCGCGCCAGTACGCGGTCTCGGGCTGGTAGTCCTCCGGGTCGTCCGCCGAGACGGCCGGGAACGGGATCGGGCGGTTGAACTGCGCGGGATCCTTGAGCGCGGCGACGACGCGCGCGGCGCGCTCGCCGGCCGCGACGCGCGAGGCGAGCACCCAGAACGCGGCGGCCGTCTTGCGAAGGATCGGGCCCTTCTTCCACGCGTCGTAGTAGAAGCCGGTCCCCTCGTCCCAGCACGCCGCATTGATCGCGGCGGCGAGCTCCGCGTGCTCGGCGCGCCACGCGGCGGCGTCGGCGGCGAGGCCGAGCGCGTCCGCGATCGCGGCGAGCTGGAGCGCGTCGAACGCCATCTGCGACGAGGCGTCGATCCACGCCATCTGGCGGTTCCAGGAGTAGTGCGCGGCGCGGCCGCCGAGCCAGCCCCAGATGCGCTCGCGGCAGTCGGGCGCGATGCACTCGGCCGTCATCGGGACGCCGCCGCGGGCCATCTCCTCCTCCGTCATGCCGCGCGGCGCGCGCGGGATGTCGTCCATGCCGCAGCCGAGCCCGTCGCAGAAGTAGAGCCCGTCGTCGCGGCGGAAGCGCGCGCGGCAGGCCTCGTGGTGGCGCCTGAGCTTCGGGTAGACCGCGGCGAGGCGGCCGGCGGGCGACTTGCCCTCGTCGGCGAGGACGCGCTCCGCCCACGAGAGCAGCGGCGGCGCGAACGCGACCGGGTGGTGCGAGGACCAGACGGGGGTCCCGCGCGGGGTGAACTCGCGGGCGATGAAGCCGTCGGGCTCGGCGACCGCGTAGAAGTTGTCGAGCGCGGAGAGATAGGGCCAGTCGCCGGGGGCGTGGCGCGCCCACATCACCGCGAAGACGGTGTCCCAGAGGAAGAAGCCGCCGAAGTGGCCGCCGGTGGCCATGCGGGGGCCGAGCGGCACGACGGTCTCGATCTCGGCCTGGTGGCGGGCGACGTCGTCCATCTTGCGGCGGGCGATGTCGAGCGCGCCGTCGCGGAAGCGGCGGACGAAGTCCTTGTCGGATGCGTAGTCTTTCATGTGGCGGGGTGCGGACGCGGCGTCCTCGGTTCTGGTCGCGGATTCTACACCAACCCCCGCCGGAAGGAAAGCGCGTTTGACGCGCCCCCGCGCGGGGGTGTAGCATTGTCTCCGCGCCGTCCGTGGCGGACGGCGAGACCCCCGACCGCAAGACCTCCCGACCACAGGACCCTCCGGCCATGCTCAGCTGGTACCACTGGATCATCGTCGCCGTCCCGATCGCCTTCGTCCTCGGCATGGCGGTCCACTCCCGCCGCTACGCCCGGAGCGTCGCGGACTACCTCGTCGCCGGGCGCGTCGCCGGACGCTACGTGCTGAGCACGGCCGGCATGATGGACGGACTCGCCGTCCTCTACCTCGTGAGCGGCGCCGAGGCAAACTACCAGACCGGCTGGGCCATGGGCTTCTGGGGCAACATCCTGATGCCGCTGGGGCTCTTCCTCGGGCTCTTCGGCTACGTGACGGTGCGCTTCCGCCGGACGCGCGCGATGTCGGGCGGCCAGTACCTCGAGATGCGCTACAGCCGCCGCTTCCGCATCTTCGCGACGTGCGTACGCGTCTTCGGCGAGATGCTCACCAACTGCATCGGGCCGGCCGTCTCGGCGCGCTTCTTCATCTACCTGCTGGGCATCCCGCACCGGACCCACGTCTTCGGGCTCTCGCTCCCGACCTATCCGCTCTTCCTCGCGATCTGCATCGCGATGGCGCTCGTCATCATCCTCTCCGGAGGGCGCATCGCGCTCGTGATCGCCGACGCGATCCAGGGCATCATCTCCTACCCGGTGTTCGTCATCCTCGTCGTGTTCGTCTTCACGGAGTTCTCGTGGACGCACCAGGTGATGGCCGTCGCCGCGGACCGCGTACCGGGCGAGAGCTTCCTCAACCCCTACGACGTGAAGGCGCTGCGCGACTTCAACATGTTCGCGCTCGTGGCGTCCGTCGTCGGCCGCTTCTTCCGCGGCTACTCGTGGATCGGCAACGACCACAGCGGCATGGGCAAGACGCCCCACGAGCAGAAGATGGCCGGCATCCTCGGCAACTGGCGCGGCGGCCTCTCCGCGGTCATGGTGACGATGCTCGTCCTCACGATGGTCACCCTGATGAACCACGCCGACTTCGCCGAGACGGCCCACGAGACGCGCCAGGAGCTGGCGGTCCGCGTCGTCGACGAGATCGCCGGCGAGGACGGCTCCCCGCTCGCGACGGCCGTCGCGG
>CAMNDA010000299.1 GCA_946534745.1 uncultured Verrucomicrobiota bacterium
GGATGCGGTTGAGGTTCGCGCGGACCTTGAGGATCTCCTCGGCCTCGATGCGGATGTCGCTCGCCTTGCCCTCGGCGCCGCCGCTGGGCTGGTGGATCATCACGCGGGCGTTCGGGAGCGCGTAGCGCTTGCCCTTCGCGCCGGCGGCGAGGAGGACCGCGCCCATCGAGCACGCCTGGCCGATGCAGTAGGTGGCGCAGTCGCACTTGAGGTAGTTCATCGTGTCGAGGATGGCGAGGCCCGCCGTCACGACGCCGCCCGGCGAGTTGACGTAGACGGAGATGTCCTTGGCCGAGTCCTCGGACTGGAGGAAGAGCAGCTGCGCGATGACGGAGGTCGCGACGGCGTCGTCGATCGGCGTGCCGATGAAGACGATGCGGTCCTTCAGCAGGCGCGAGTAGATGTCGTAGGAGCGCTCGCCGCGGCCGGTCTGCTCGATGACGTAGGGGACGTAGTAGTTGGACTGGATGGACATGGGAGGGGTTGGGGGTTGGAGGTGAATGCTGAATGCGGAATGTTCGTGCGTCGGATGTGCGGAGGTTGGATGAAGTCTACCGGGGCGGACGCGCGGATTCAACCTCCGCCCCGATTCTTTTCATTCAGCATTCAGCATTATGCATTATGCATTATGCATTGTGCATTGTGCATTATGCATTGAAGCCCGCGGTGGGCTTGGCCTTCTCGAGGAGGGCGGCGAGGACCTTCTCGCGCGTGGCGGCGCGGTGGTAGCTGCGCAGGGCCATGCGGTTCTTGGAGAGTTCCTTGACCTGGGCCTCGGAGAGGCGCTGCTCGCGGATGACGCGGTTGAGGAAGGCGTTGAACTCGTCGCCGGAGAGCTCGATCTTGCGCTCGGCGCGGATGGCGTCCACCGCGAAGTCGATGCGGAGGTTGTCCGTCGCGCGCTCGCGGGCGGCGGCGGAGAGCTTCTCGCGCTCCTTGGAGAGGTCCTCCTTCGAGACGCCCTTGTCCATGTTGAAGCGGAGGAGGTTCCCGAGCAGGTTCTCGGTCTCGCGCTCGAGCGCGGCGGCGGGCGGCTCGAAGTCGCAGGCCTTGGCGAGGTAGCGCGCGACCTGGTCGAGGCGGCGGGCGCGGTCGGCGGCCTTCGCGGAGGCCTCGAGGTTGGCGCGGACGCGGGAGCGAAGCTCGTCCTCGCTCGCGGCGCCGACGCGCTTGAGCAGCGCCTCGTCGAGCGCCGGGACGACGAACTGGCGGCCGCCGGCGACGGTGACGGAATACTTCGCCTTCACGCCGCGGAGCGACTCCTTGTAGAAGTCGGCCGGGAACTCGACGTCGGCCTCGAAGGTCTCGCCGACCTTGCGGCCCTCGAGCAGCTTCGGGAGGCCGGGCACGGTGAAGTAGTCGCTGCCGACCGTGCACCAGGCGCCCTTCTTCTCCGCGAACGCGGCGGCGTCCGGGACGGCCTCGGCGAGCGGCTTGCCGTCGACGGTGGCGGCGTAGTCGATCTGCAGCATGTCCTCGGCGGCGGCGGCACGGCCCTCCTCGAAGTCGGCGAAGGTTCCCTGGCTGCGGAGGAAGCCGTCGATCTGGCCCTGCACGTCGGCGTCGGAGACCGCGGTGTCCTTGTCGTCGACGGGGATGCCGTCGAGCTCCGGGAGCTTCACCTCGGGGACGAGGTCCACGGTCGCCTTGAACGAGACGGCGCCGTCGGGCGCGGTCTGGCGGTCGTCGATGGCGACGATCTCGAAGACCTTGAGCTTCTTCTCCTCGACGGCCTTCTCGAAGGACTCGCGGACGATGCGCTCGGCGGCGTCGGCGGCGATGCGGTCGGCGAACTGCTTCTCGACGAGGTGGGCGGGGGCCTTGCCCTTGCGGAAGCCGGGGATGGCGGCCTGGGCGGCGTATTCCTTCACGACGGCGGCGCGGACCTTGGCGGCCTCGTCGGCGGACGCGGTGATGGAAAGGACGGAACGGGTGCTGGATTCGGATGCGATGTCGGCGTTCATGGCGGGGTATGCGGGCGTCGCGCCCGCGTGTAGGTGGAAAAGCGGGCGCGCATTCTAGCACACATCGCGCGCGAGGAAAAGCGCGTTTTTTTTCGCCTGGGGGCCCCGCTAGAGCGCGGCGGCGGCGCGGAGGCGGCGCACGACGCGGTCGCGGCCGAGCAGCGCCAGCATCTCGAAGAGGCCCGGGCCCTCCGTGCGGCCGGACACCGCCACGCGGATCGGGTGCACGAGCGCGCCCATCCCGACGGGCTTGCCGTCCTCGCCGACCTTGTCCGCCTCGGCGCGGACGAGCGCCTCGGTCGACTCGACGGTGAACTCCGGCGCGGCCGCGAAGGCGTCCGCGAACGCGAGGAGGCGCTCCTTCGCGCCGGGCCTGCGGATGCGCTTCTCGACCGCCGCCGGGTCGTAGTCGACCTCCTCCTTGAAGAAGTATTCGCAGTTGCCCGGGAGGTCGGAGAGCGTCTTCGTGCGGATCTGCACGGGCGGGACGAGCTCGTCGAGCGTGCACCCCAGCGGCTCGGCCGGGAGGCCCGCCGCCGCGAGGCGCGAGGAGAGCTCGGCCTTGAAGACGTCCGCCGGCTGGTGCGCGATGTATTCGCCGTTCATCCACAGGAGCTTCTTCAGGTCGAAGCGCGCGGGCGAGGACTTGCAGCGGTCGAGCGAGAACGCCTCCACGAGCTCGTCGCGGCTCATCACCTCGCGGTCGTCGCCCGGCGCCCAGCCGAGCAGCACGAGGAAGTTGAAGAGCGCCTCGGGGAGGTAGCCCTGCTCCTTGAACTCGCCCACGAACGCCGCGCCGTCGCGCTTGGAGTAGGGCTTGCCCTGCGCGTTGACGATCATCGGCAGGTGCGCGTACTCGGGGACGGGCGCGCCGAGGGCCTTGAAGATCTGGATGTGCTTGAAGGTGTTCTCGACGTGGTCGTCGCCGCGGATGATGTGCGTGACGCCCTGCTTGATGTCGTCCACGACGTTGGCGATGTGGAAGACGGGCGAGCCGTCGGAGCGGACGATCACGAAGTCCTGCGTGTCCTCGGCCTTCTTCCTCATGCGGCCCTTCACGAGGTCCGTGTACTCGATGACGCCCTCCTTCGGCATGCGGAAGAGGACGACCTCGCCGGACTTCTTTTCTCCCGTGGCGGGGTCGACCGACTCCTTGACGGCCTTGTAGGCGGCGCCGGAGGAGAGCAGCCTCTCGACGGCGACGAGGTGGTCGGCGGCGTTGTGCGTCTGGTAGACGACGGGCTCGTCGTAGTCGAGCCCGAGCCAGGCCATCGCGTCGAGGACCTTGTCGATCGCCTCCTTGGTGGAGCGCACGAGGTCGGTGTCCTCGATGCGCAGGAGGAACTTGCCGCCGACGTGGCGGGCGAAGAGCCAGTTGAAGACGGCGGCGCGGATGTTGCCGATGTGGACGGACCCCGTCGGGGACGGGGCGAAGCGGACGCGGACGTTGCTCATTTTTTTTCGGGGGAGGGGATTCCGGCGGTGAAAAGGACGCAAGTGGCGGGGTATGATAGCACAAGCCTCCCCGTTTTTCCACGAAGAGCCCCGCAGCGCGCCAATGTGAACTTTTTTTTCGATCGGGCTGCTAAACTGGCATGAGATGTGTTATAATCTCCCCGCACCCGCTTTCGGACGCAAGCCCGAAGGCTGCCGATCTTTGACAAACAAACCCCGCAAAACCCGATTTCCCGGCATTCGGTCAGCCGGGAACCCACCCCTCGCGCATTCCGAAATCGCGCAAGGCGGCGGGGTAGGGAGGACGTCACGGGAAGGGGCGGCGACCCTTCCCTCCCATTTCCACGTTATTCTCGTCCATACCAACCCAGGGCACCCAAAGGAGCCTAGAACGATGATTCACGCGAACCGCACCAACGCCACCGAACCCAGCCACGACGCCCCCCTCCCCGACTGCCGGATGCTCTTCCGGTCCGACGCGAAGCTCCGCAGGGAGCTCGACGCCTTCGCGGGCCTCTGCGCCGCCGCCCGCGCGGCCGGCCGCGACCCGGAGAAGCTCTCGAACGGTCTTCTCCACGCGCTCGTCTTCGAGGCGCGCAACGCCGCCGGCTCGGTCGGGAAGGCTTCGCTCTGCGCCCTCGGGCGCAAGGGGCGCGTCCGCCGGGACCTCAGCAACGAGGACGTCCGCGCCTGCGTCGCCTCCCTCCTCGCCTTCGCGGCGAAGGGCGGCGAGCTGACGGAACGGGAGTTCGCCGCCCGCGAGGCGGAGTTCTCGGCCGCCGTGGGCGGCTCCGCCCCGGAGGTCTTCCGCCGGCTCGTTGCGGCGGCGTTCCCGGCGAAGGCGGTCGCGGTGCCCTCCGACGCGGACTTCGCCGCGCTCCTCCGCGGCCTGGC
>CAMNDA010000300.1 GCA_946534745.1 uncultured Verrucomicrobiota bacterium
GTCGCCGTCGATCACGACGCGGCGGCCGGGCGCGGCGGCCTTCGCCTCGCGGAGGGCGTCGAGGAGGCCGCCCGAGCCGACGGCGCGGGCGTTCACGAAGAGGCTGCCGCGGGCGTTGACGCCGACGGAGATGATGTCCGGCGTCTGCTTGTAGGTCTTCACGACGTGGGCGCGCGGGAGGTCGACCTCGAGGCGCTTCTCGACCTTCTTGAGCTGGGACGAGACGAGGAAGAAGATGAGCAGCAGGAACACGCAGTCGATGAGCGGCGTGAGCTGCACCTCGACGGCGGATTCGTCTTCTTGGCGGATGGCCATGGCGGAACCTCCGGGCTAGCGCTTCGCGCCGACGGTGCGCTGGACGAGGCCCGCGATCTCGTCCTCGAGGATGACCGAGTAGAGCGAGAGGCGGTTGCGGACGATCTGGTGGACGAAGAGCGCGGGCATCGCGACGGCGAGGCCGGCGACGGTGGTGACGAGCGCCTTGCCGATCGAGTCGGCGAGCACCGAGGCGTCGCCCATCTCGCCCATCGCGGCGACGGTGCCGAACGCCTCCAGGAGGCCGAGCACGGTGCCGAAGAGGCCGAGCAGCGGGGCGAGCGTGGCGACGGTGGCGAGCATCGCGGCCTTGCGGCCCTCGAGTCGGAGCTCGCGCCCGGCCTTGTCCTCGGCGAACGCCTTCACCTCCAGCACGTCCTTGCTGCCCTTGTATTCGAGCATCGTCTCGACGACGCGCGCCAGGGCGCTGCGGCTCTTGGCGCAGCGGTAGCCGATCTCGTCGAACGCGCCGTCGTTCCAGAGGCGGACGACGTCCGCGGAGAGGCCGTCCGGGACGATGCGCGAGCGGCGCAGGCAGAGGAGGCGCTCCAGCGCGCAGCCGAGGCCGAGGACGGACAGCAGGCCGATGAACCACATCGTCTTGCCGCCCTGGCGGATGTAGTGCGTCCATTCCTCGAGGGCGGTCTGGTCCGGCGCCTCGGCGGAGGCGGGGGCGGCCTCGGCGGCCTCGGCCGGGACGGCGTTCGTGGCGGACTCCGGCGCGGCGGGATCCTGCGCGAGGACGGGCATCGCCGCGAGCGCGGCGAGAACGGGGAGGAGACGGAGTTTCATGGATTGGTATGGTTTGGGGTTAAGTGGGAATGCTGAATGCCGAGTGCTGAATGCTGAATGCTGAGCGGGTATGCTTGCGAGAAAGCTCACAAGCGGGAGAGCAGAGAGCGTGCCAGACGCGCGGAACGGGGAAAAAGGGCGAAAATTCGCCGGTCTTGGAAGAGACGGACCCGCGAGGTGCGTTCTTCGGAACGCACCCTGGCGTGGCGGGGTGCGCACGGCGGAACGCGCCGGGGCTCCTTGCGCCGTCGCGCGGCGTTCTGGTAGAATCCGGCGCCAGCATGGACACGCCCGCCGAAACCTCTTCCGCGCCGCGCCGCCGGCGCGTGCTCTTCCTCGCCTCGCAGCCCTATTTCCAGTGGCGGGGCTCGCCGATCCGGCTCGGCTTCGACGTCCGCGCGCTCGCCGAGAACGGCTACGACGTCGACTTCCTCACGCTCCCGATCGGCGAGGACCGGCCCGTCGAGGGCGTCCGCATCCTGCGCTGCCCCAACCTCTTCTTCGCCCGGAAGATCGCCATCGGCCCCTCGCCGCTCAAGCTCGCGTTCGACGCGGTGATGTTCGTCGAGGCGCTCGGAATGATCTGCCGACGGCGCTACGACGTCATCCACGGCGTCGAGGACTGCGGCCTCCCGGCCTGGATCCTCTCGCGCCTCGCGCGCGCGAAGGCGGTCTTCGAGAAGCACTCCGACGCCGGAAGCTACAAGAAGGGCCTCGTCATCCGCGCCTACCGCGCCGTCGAGCGCTTCGTGATGCGCCACGCCGACGCCGTCATCGGCACCGGCCCGGCGCTCGTCCGGCAGGTCGAGGAGACCGGCGCCGGCACGCCCGCCTTCTGCGTGAGCGACATCCCGTCGTCCCTCGTCGAGCCGGACGCGGCCGGCACCGCCGCCGCGCGCGCCGAGCTGGAGAGGGCGCCCGGGGAGATCCTCGCGACGTACGTCGGGTCGTTCGCGGTCTACCAGGGCATCGACCTGCTCTTCTCCTCGATTCCCGTCGCGGTCGCGAAGGAGCCCCGCCTGCGCTTCGTCATCGTCGGCGGGACGCCGGAGGAGATCGCGGAGCGGACGGAGCAGATGCGCGAGGCCGGCTGCGCGGAGCGCGTCTCGTTCGTCGGCAAGATTCCGCCGGACCGGCTGCCCTGCTACCTCGCGGCGTCGGACCTGCTGCTCTCGCCGCGCATCCAGGGCCTCAACACGCCGCTCAAGCTGCTCGACTACCTCAAGGTCGCGCGCGGGATCGTCGCGACCGACCATCCCGCCAACCGCCTCATCCTCGACGAGACGACGGCGCTCTTCGCCGCGCCCGAGCCGGAGGCGTTCGGCGGCGCGGTCGCGGAGCTGGCGCGCGACGGCGCGCGCCGCGCCGCGCTCGCCGCGCGCTGCCGCGCGCTCGTCGACGACCGCTACAACTTCGGCGTCTTCAGACGCGGTCTTCGCGACGTCTACGCGCGCGTCCTCGGTGAATAGAGCCCGCGGACGAAGGCCGCGAAGGCGGGAATCGCGACTTCGGGCTCCTCGATCTCCGGATGCCAGCGCTTCTCCCATTCGAGCGTGAGCCAGCCGTCGTAGCCGGCGGCGGCGAGCGCGTCCCGCATTGCGCGGAGAGGCACCTCTCCCTCGCCCGGCAGGCAGAGCCGGCGCCCGCCGCCGGGCAGCGCGCGCGAATCCTTCCAGTGCGTGTTGCGGATGTACGGCGAGAGGTTGCGGACGGACGCTTCCGGCGCTTCGCCCTTCGTCGCCCACGGATGGTGCACGTCCCAGAGCAGCGCGATGCCGTCGGGCCGTCCCGCCGCGTCGAACGCCGCGCGGAGCTTCGACGTGTCCGTCCAGTCGTCGTGCGTCTCGACGACGAACTCGATCCCCGCCTCCCGAGCGATCTCCGCCGCCGCGGCAAGCGTCTCCGCCGCGTTCGCGACCGGATCCGCGATCCCGTCCGCCGCGCCGCCGAAGATCCGCACCTGCCGGCATCCAAGCGGCGCGCAGAGCTCCGCGTAGCGGCGCATCGAGCCGAGCTCCCGCTCGCGCGCGGCGGCGTCCGGCGCCGACATCTTCGCGCCGCTGCCGAGGCAGGAGACCGCGAGCCCCGCGTCGCGGACGCGCGCGCCGAGCTCCCGCAGCGCCGCGCCGCGGAAGGCGGGGCTGTCGGGCAGCTCGACGTCGCCGAGGTAGCCGCGGAAGTCGACGGCGCCGTAGCCGTTCGCGACCGCGGCCTCGACGATGCGGTCGACCGTCCAGGCGGGGCATCCGAGCGTCGTGAAGGAGATCTTGGGCTTCATGGCGCGGGATTCTACCCGAACCCGGCGCGGAAATCCATCCGGGCCGGCCGCCCGGCGCCGTGATTTCGTTTGCGCGGAGGTGGCGGTTTCGGGTATGATTCGCGCCACGAAAGGAACCCCGACCATGAAATCCTCCCGCCTCCTCCCTCTCTGCGCCGCGCTCGCCGCCGGCGCCGCGCTCGCCGGCGAACCCGCCGATCCGCTCGTCGTCGCCTGCGTCGGCGACAGCATCACCTACGGCCACGGCGCCTCCGACCGCGGCACGAAGAGCTACCCCGCCCAGCTGCAGGCGCTCCTCGGCGACGGCTGGAAAGTCCTCAACTTCGGCCACAACGCCCGCACGGCGCTGGACGAGGGCAAGGAGTGGAACGGACAGGGCGGCATGGGCTACCGCAAGTCGCCCGAGTTCGAAAAGGCGAAGGCCGCCAAGCCCGACGTCGTCCTCTTCATGCTCGGCACGAACGACAGCAAGCCCGTCAACTGGGACGCGGACGACGGCGCGGGCGTGAAGCGCGACTACGAGGCGCTCGTGTCGGACTTCCTGAATCTCGAGCCCATGCCTCGCGTCGTCATCGGCCTTTCCCCGTTCGTGAAGAAGGACTCCTTCTCGATCCGCGAAAGCGTCGTCGGCGGAAAGCTCGTCCCCTGGCAGCTGGAGCTTGCCACGAGCGCGCCGCTGCCGTACGTCGACATCTACGCCGCGACGAAGGCCGCAGCGGAGACGTCCTACATCGGCGACGGCGTCCACCCGAACGACGCCGGCTACGGCGTGATCGCGGCGGCCTTCGCCAAATGGCTGCGCGACATGGAGAGGACGCTCCGGGAGAACCACGCCGAGGCCTGGCCCGCCTCGATCTCGCTCCCCGCGCCAAAGCGCGCGGAGATGCCGCTCGGGGAAGCGCTCGCGAAGCGCGCGACGCACCGCGAGTTCTCCCCGGAGCCGCTCTCCGACCAGGAGCTCTCGGACCTGCTCTGGGCCGCGAACGGCTACAACCGCCCGGAGGAGAGGAAGCGCACGGCCCCGACGGCGATCAACCGCCAGGAGGTCGACCTCTACGTCCTGCGCGCGGACGGCGCGTTCCTCTACGACGCCGCGGAGAACGCGCTCGTCCGCGTCTCCAAGGACGACCTGCGCGGACTCACGGGCCGCCCGGGGCCGAACAACTTCGCGCTCGAGGCGCCGATCGCGCTCGTCTACGTGGTCGACTTCGAGCGCCAGCGGATGAAGGACCGCCCGGCGGACGCGCTCAAATACGCCCACGTCGACTGCGGGTTCGTCGGGCAGAACGTCTACCTGCACTGCGCCGCCGCGGGCCTGAACACCGTGTTCCTCGGCTCGCTGCAGCCGGACAAGCTCGCCGAGGCGCTCGGCCTTCCGGAGACGAGCAAGCCGGTCTTCGCGCAGACCGTCGGCAGGCCCGCGCCCGAGCGATAGTCCCGGCGGAGGCCCTCCCGCGCAACCGGCCCGACGGCGATGAAACTTTCCGAAACCGGCGTACGGCGGCCCGTGGCGACGCTCATGGCGTTCGTCTCGGTGTTCCTCCTCGGCGTCATCGCGTGGCAGCGCCTCGCGATCGACATGATGCCCGAGATCGAGAGCCCGTCGATCTCCGTCTTCACGCGCTGGGACGGCGCCTCGACCGAGGACGTCGAGCAGCAGATCACCCGCGTCATCGAGAGCGCGCTCGGCTCCGTCACGGACCTCGACGAAATCACCTCGACAACGAGCGAGGGCGTCTCGCGCGTGACGTGCAAGTTCAAGTGGGGCACGGAGCTGGGGGAGGCCGCCAACGACATGCGCGACCTGCTGGAGCGCGCCAAGCGCCGCCTGCCGGACGACGCCGACGACCCGGTGATGTTCAAGTTCAACACCGCCAACATGCCGATCCTCGGCTTCTCCGTCACCGCGACCGAGAACATCGAGAAGCTCGAGGACACGGTGAACGACGACATCGTCGACGTCCTCAAGCGCGTCCCCGGCGTCGGCACGGCGGAGGCGTTCGGCGGCCTGGAGCGGCAGATCAACGTCTTCCTCGACCCGGCGAAGCTCTCGGCCCACGGCCTCTCGGTCGCCGCGATCGCGGCGGCGATCGACGCGGACAACCAGACGGAGCCGGCGGGCAACGTGAAGATCGGCACGGTCGACTACACGATCCGCGTGCCGGGCGAGTTCGCGACGCCGGAGGAGGTCGGTCTCGTCGTGGTGAAGCGCGACGGCGACAAGGTCGTGCGCGTCTCCGACGTGGCGCGCGTGGAGGACGGCTTCGCGGAGGAGACGCGCGTCGTGGAGCGCATGGGCCGCGCCGGCATGATGGTCGACGTGCAGAAGCGCTCGGGCGAGAACACGATGGCCGTCGCGCGCCGCGTGATGGACAAGCTCGAGGAGATCAAGCAGAACCTCCCGGCGGACTACTCGATCGACCTCGTGTTCGACACGAGCGACATGATCGGCAAGTCGATCCGCTCGGTCGGGAAGACCGTGCTGTGGGGCGGCCTCTTCGTCGTCCTGGTCACGCTCTTCTTCCTGCGCTCGGCGCGCACGTCGCTCGTCATCGCGCTCACGATCCCCTTCTCGCTCATCATCGCGTCGATCTTCATGTTCCTCAAGGGCTGGACGATCAACCTGATGAGCCTCTCGGCGCTCGCGCTCGCGGTCGGCATGGTCGTCGACAACGCGGTCGTGGTGCTCGAGAACGTCATCTCCCACGTCTCGCGCGGCGCCGGCCGGCGCGAAGCCGCGATGTTCGGCGCGGACGAGGTCGGCACGGCGATCCTCGCCTCGACCCTGACGACGATCGTCGTGTTCGTGCCGCTCGTCTTCGTGGACGGCGTGACGGGCATCATGCTCGGGCAGCTCGGCGGCATCGTGACGGCGACGCTCGTCGCGTCGGTCGTCTGCTCGCTCCTCCTCACGCCGATGCTCGCCTCGAAGCTGCTGCGCCCGCCGCCGGCGGGCCGCGGCGCCTACGCGCGCTTCTACGCCTGGAGCGAAGGGCGCCTCGCCGCGCTCGAGCGCGGCTACGCGCGGCTGCTCTCCGGCGCGCTCCACGCGCGCTGGCTCGTCGTGCTCGCCGCCGTCGGCGTCGTCGCGCTCACGGTCTGGGGCTTCCGCTCGCTCGGCAGCGAGTTCATGGGCAAGGAGGACACCGGCCAGCTCTCGATCAGCTACCAGCTCCCGCTCAGCACGCGCTACGAGATCACGGCCGAGACCGGCCGCCGCATCCTCGAGGTCGTCCACCGCGTGTGCGGCGACGACAAGATCGTCTCCGAGATGCTCCGCGCCGGCGGCTCGGGCGGGTTCGGCGGCGGCGGCGGCTCGCACGCCGGCACGATCCGGCTGCGGCTCGTCGACGCGAAGTACCGCGACAGGACCGCCGACGAATACGGCGACGAGATCACTCGCGAGGTCTCGCAGTGGCCGGAGATCGTCAAGGTCTTCTCCAACTCCGGCAACTTCCTCAACCGCATCCTGATGGGCGGCGGCGCGAACCTGCTCGTCGAGGTCTACGGCTGGGACCTCGACGAGACGACCGCCATCGCCGAGCGCATCAAGCGGATCGCGCAGGAGACGCCCGGCTCGCGCGACGTGCGCGTCTCGCAGGACATGGGCAAGCCCGAGCTCTCGATCGCGATCGACCGCGCCAAGGCCTCCGCGATGGGGCTCACGATGCAGGAGATCACGGAGACCGTCTCCGCGCTCTTCCAGGGCGACGACGCCTCGCAGTACCGCGAGGGCGAGGACGAATACGACATCACGCTGCGCCTCGCCGCGCCCGACCGCGCGTCGATCGAGGACATCCGCCGCACGGAGCTGCCGCTGCCCGGCGGCGGGCGCGTGCGGCTCGACGCCATCGCGCAGGTCGTCGAGGGCTCCGGGCCCGTCACCATCACGCGCAAGAACCAGCAGCGCGTCGTCAGCGTCGAGTTCGACGCCACCGACGCCCGCCCCGAGGGCGACGTGATGGCGGACGTGCGCCGGCGCGTCGCGGAGCAGATCGTGCTGCCGAACGGCGTCTCCGTGGAATACGGCGGCATGATCGAGGAGCAGGAGAAGAGCGAGAAGGCGCTCACGATGATGATCCTGCTCGGCATCGTGCTCGTCTACATGGTGATGGCGGCGCAGTTCGAGTCGCTGCTGCATCCGCTGCTCATCATGTTCAGCGTGCCGTTCGCCTTCTCGGGCGTCGTGGCGGTGCTGCACCTCACGGGGACGCCGCTCTCGATGTCGGCCTACATCGGCATGGTGCTGCTGGTGGGCGTCGTCGTGAACAACTCCATCGTGCTCGTGGACTACGTGAACCTCCTGCGCTCGCGCGGCCGGGCGCTGCGCGAGGCCATCGTCGAGGGCGGCCGCCAGCGCCTGCGCCCGGTGATGATCACCACCTGCACCACGGTGCTCGGCATGATGCCGATGGCGACGAGCCACGGCGACGGCTCCGCGACCTGGCGCCCGCTCGGGCTCGTCGTCGTGGGCGGCCTCGCCCTCGCCTCCATCGTCTCCCTCGTCCTCGTCCCGACCCTCTACTACATCGCGGAAAGGAGACGCGCGAAATGAAGCAGCTCACCATCGCCAGCGACATCGCCGCGGACGCCGAGGTGCGAAAGCTCCTTGCGGAACTCGGTATCGAGGCCTGGACGCGCATTCCGCGATGCGCGGGGAAGGGGCCCCGCACCGGCGCGCGGGAGGACGACCACGTGTGGCCGGGCTACAACGCGGTCACGCTCGCGGTGGTGGACGACGCGGTCGCGGCGCGCGCGCTCGAAGCCCTCCGCGCCTTCCGCGACGCGCACCCGAAGGCCGGGCTCTTCGCCTGGACGACGCCCGTCGACGCGACGCTCTAGAGCCGGACGCGGACGACGGGCGCGCAGTCCGAAAGGACCGCGAGGAAGCCCTCGCGCGAGAGGGTCGCGCCCTCGACCGCCGCGGGCGCGAGGTTCGCGAGCGCGATGCGCCGCGCGGCGGCGGAGCCGCCGAGCCGCAGCTCGAGGCCGCCCTCGACCGCGACGACGTCGAGCGAGGCGAGGAGGGCGCCGTCGCGCCCGCGGATCTCGCCGCGGGAGCCGGGGCGGGGTTCGAAGACGCGGAAGGTCGCGCCCTCGGCCCAGTCGTACTCGGGGCCGTCGTCGCACGCGCCGACGGGCACGATCGCGCCAGGGCGCACGAGGAGCGGGATGCGGTCGTAGGGGACCGCCCGGCGGTAGCGCCGGCCGGGCTCGAAGCGCTCGCCGGTGAACCAGTCGGTCCACGGGGAGTCCCCCTCCGGGACGTAGAACTCGCCGATGCCTTCCGGGTTGAAGACCGGCGCGACGAGGAGGTCGTCGCCGAGCAGGTACTGGTGGTCGAGGTGGAGGCAGGCGGGGTCGCCGGGCGCGGCGAGGACCATCGGGCGCAGGACGGGCAGGCCCTCCTCGTGCGCCTGCAGCGCGGCGCGCCAGAGGTAGGGCACGAGCCGCATCTTGAGGCGCGTGAAGGCGCGGAGGACGTCGACCGACTCCTCGTCAAAGTTCCACGGCACGCGGTAGCTGTTGCTGCCGTGCAGGCGCGAGTGCGAGGAGAGCAGGCCGAAGGCGGACCAGCGCTTGTAGAGGTCGGGCGTGGCGGTCTTCTCGAAGCCGGAGATGTCGTGGCTCCAGAATCCGAAGCCCGCGAGCGCGAGCGAGAGGCCGCCGCGGATGGTCTGCTCCATCCCGGCGTAGGTCGCGAAGCAGTCGCCGCCCCAGTGCACGGGGAAGCGCTGGCCGCCCGCGGTCGCGGAGCGAGCGAAGACCACGGCCTCGCCGCGCCCGCGCTTGCGCTCCAGCAGCTCGAATACGGCGCCGTTGTAGAGCTGCGTGTAGAAGTTGTGCATCTTCGCCGGGTCGGAGCCGTCGAACCACGCGGCGTCGAGCGGGATGCGCTCGCCGAAGTCGGTCTTCACGCAGTCCACGCCCATGTCGAGCAGCGCGGCGAGCTTCTCCTGGTACCAGCGCCGCGCGTCCGGGTTCGTGAAGTCGACGATCGCGAGGCCCGGCTGCCAGAGGTCCCACTGCCAGACGTCGCCGTTCCTCCGGTGCAGGAAGTAGCCCTTCTCGAGCCCCTCGTCGAAGAGCGCGGAGGCCTGCGCGACGTAGGGGTTGATCCAGACGCACACCCGGAGCCCGCGCTCGTGGAGCTTTCGCAGCAGGCCGCGCGGATCGGGGAACGTGGCGGGGTCCCAGAGGAAGTCCGTCCAATGGAACGGCCGCATCCAGCAGCAGTCGAAGTGGAAGACCGAGAGCGGGATGCCGCGGTCGCGCATGCCGTCGACGAACGAGAGCACGGTCTCCTCGTCGTATTTCGTGAGGAACGACGTGGAGAGCCACAGGCCCAGCGTCCAGGGCGGCGGGAGCGCGGGGCGGCCCAGCAGCGACGTGTAGCGGCGCAGGACGCCGCGCGGGTCGGGGCCGTCGAAGAATACGTAGTCGAGGCGCTCGCCCGCGACGGAGAACTGCACGCGGTCGACGCGCTCGGAGCAGACCTCCCACGAGACGGGCCCCGGGTCGCTGGCGAAGACGCCCCAGCCGCGCGAGGAGAGCAGCAGGGGGATGTTCTTGTAGGTCAGCTCCGAGCAGGTGCCGCCGTCCTCGTTCCACATCTCGACCGACTGCCCGTTGCGGACGAACGCGCCGAAGCGCTCGCCGAGGCCGTAGAAGCATTCGCCGACGGCGACCGAGAGGCGCTCGCGGAAGAAGGCGTCGGAGCCGTCGTCGCGCGCGTAGGCGAAGTCGGTCCAGTCCGTGCGGAGGTACGCGAGGTCGCCGTGCTCGCTCGCGCAGAGCTCTTCCTCGCGCCCCTCCGAGACGCGCCAGAAGGAGAGCCGCCACGGGTTGCGCGCGATGCGCAGCTCGAGCGAGCCGGAGCGGAAGCGGATCGCATCGGCGGTCTTCGCGATCTCCACGGGCGAATCGCCCTCGGGAATCTCGAAGCGGGGGCCCGGGTCCCTGCGGCCCCTGTGGTGGACCGCGCGGACGCGGATCGCGCCTTCGCATGGCGCCGAGATCTCGAGGAAGAGCGCGGCGTCCTGGAGCGTGGAGCCCTTGTCGACGATCGGATGCGTCGCGGCGACGAGCCGGACGCGGTCGGAAAGGACTTCGTCCTCGAAGACCTGGACGGGGGAGAAGGTCGCGACTCCCTTGCGCTGGAGCCAGCCGCCGTGGGTGAATTTCATGGGAGGGTTATCCGAGACGGAAGCGGAGGACGTTCCAGGAGGCGGGCTTGAGCGTGACGGCGTAGCGGCCGGCGTCTCCGCGGGCGACGCGGACGCGCGCGGGGCGGACGGCGTCGGGCCTTTCGGCGGAGTTGGCGGCCGAGAGGTCGGGTCCGCAGAGCTCGGTGCGCCCGGCCATCTCGGAGGCGCCGAAGGCCGCGAGGTCGACCGTCGCGCGCAGCGGGCGCGCGCGGTCCTCGTTGAGCGCGAAGACGGCGATCTGCCCCGCCTCCTCGTCGCGCACGGCCGCCGCGGCGAGCGCGGGGACGTCGCCGCAGGACTTCGTCGCCTTGAGCGGCGAGCGCACGATCGGGCGCAGCGCGACGCCGCGGCCGAGGGTCGACACGTCGCGGAACGGGTAGAAGATCGTCTGGCGCCACGCGGGGCCGCCGGGCTCGGTGAAGATCGGGGCGATGACGTTCACGAGCTGCGCGAGGCAGGCGACGCGGACGCGGTCGGCGTGGTTGAGGAGCGAGATCGCCATCCCGCCGAAGACGAGCGCGTCCAGCAGCGAGTAGCGGTCCTCCAGGAGGCGCGGCGCCCGCTCCCACGGGTGCGGCGCCTGGCGGCTCTGGTACCAGACGTTCCATTCGTCGAAGGAGAGGCCCATCGTCTTCTTCGAGCGGACCTTCGCCTTCACGTAGTCGCACGTCGCGGCGGAGATCTCGATGAACCGGTCCATGTCGAGGTGCGAGGCGAGGAAGTCGTCGTCGTCGCCCGGGTTCTCGTAGTAGCGGTGGATCGAGAGGTAGTCCGCCAGGTCGTAGGTGTGCTCCAGGACGATGCGGTCCCACTCGGGCCAGGTGGGCATGTTGGGGGAGGCGCTGCCGCAGACGACGGTCTGGATCGTCTCGTCGGTCCAGCGCATGAGCTTCATCGCCTCGCGCGCCTTCTTCCCGTAGTCCGCGGCGTCGAGGTGGCCGATCTGCCAGTCGCCGTCCATCTCGTTGCCGACGCACCAGCGTTTGATCGCGTGCGGCGCGCGGTGGCCGTTGCGGATGCGCAGATCGCTCCACGCGGTGCCGCCGGGGTGGTTGCAGTACTCGACGAGGTCCGCGGCGTCCTGCGGCGTGCCGGTGCCCATGTTGACGCCGGCCATGACCTCGGCGCCGGCCTTGCGCGCCCAGTCGCAGAACTCGTCGATGCCGACCTCGTTCGACTCGACCGTGTGCCACGCGCGGTCGAGGCGCACGGGACGCCGATCGCGCGGGCCGATGCCGTCGCGCCAGTCGTAGCCGGAGAGGAAGTTGCCGCCGGGGTAGCGCACGAGCGGCACGCGCAGCTCGCGCACGAGCTCGAGCACGTCGCGGCGGAAGCCCTGGTCGTCGGCCGTCGGGTGTCCGGGCTCGTAGAGGCCCGTGTAGACGGCGCGACCGAGGTGCTCGACGAAGGAGCCGTAGAGCTCGTCGGCGACGGGGCCGACGGCGGCCTCCGGGAGAAGCGTGAGGGATGCGTCCATTTCGGAACCTCCGCGGGCTTCAGCGCAGCGAGGCGATGAAGTCCTTCATCTCGCCCGGGGTCTTCCCCTCGATGCACTGGCGGTGCCAGATCTCGAGGTTGATGAGCATCCACAGGCGGAAGTTGTGGTCGGCCTTGCCGCCGACGTGCTCGGCGACGAGGCGGTCGATGGCCTCCTGGTTGAAGAGGCCGAGCTCGACGAAGCGCGACTGCTTGAACAGCTTGAGCTGGAAATCCTTGAGGTCGCCGCGCAGCCAGCGCGCGATCGGGAAGCCGAAGCCCTGCTTCTTGCGGTCGATGAGCTCGCGCGGAAGGTAGCGCGCGGCGACCTGCCGCAGGAGCCACTTGAGGCCTCGATCGCGCCCCTTGAGCTTCAGGTTGCACGGGAGCGACGCCGCAAACTCGGTCACCCTGTAGTCGATGAGCGGCGGGCGGATCTCGATCGAGTGCGCCATGCTCATGCGGTCGGAGATCGCGAGGAGCTGGTCGGGCATGCGCGTCATGAGGTCCGTGTAGAGCATTTTGTCGAGATGCTCGGTCGCGGCGCCGTCCTCGAAGAACGCGAGGATCTTGCCGACGGAGTCGGCGTTGCCGATCTGCGCCTTGGCCTTGTCGGTGAAGAGCCGCTCCTTCTCCTCCTGCGTGAAGCGCAGGACGGACATCGATCGGGCGTAGGCCTCGCCGTCGCTGCGGGCGTGGCCGCCGACATCGTTGAGCCAGCGGAGCTTGCCGGCGAGGCTCTTGTAGCCGAAGGACTCGGGGACGAGGCCGATCATCGGCCCGAGGACGCCGCGGCGGAGGAAGCCGGGAATGAGCCCGTAGAGGCGGGCGAGCTTCTGCCCGGCAAAGCGGTCGTAGCCGGCGAAGTTCTCGTCGCCGCCGTCGCCGGAGAGGACGACCTTGTCGTGCTTCGCGGCGAGGCGCGAGACGAGGAAGACGCCGACGCCGAACGGGTCGGCGGGCTCGTCCATGTGGTGGATCATCTCGGGGATCGTGCCGATGACGTCGGGCTCGGCGATCTCGTGGATCCAGTTGAGGCCGTACTGCTTGGCGACGATCTCGGCCCAGGGCAGCTCCGAGAGGTCCTGGTCCTTGACGCCGATGGAGAACGTATCGAAGGGCTTGCCGGCGATCTTCGCCGTCATCGCGGTGACGAGCGAGGAGTCGATGCCGCCGGAGAGGAAGGTGGCGACGGGGACGTCGGAGAGCAGGTGCAGCTTCACCGTGTCGAGGAGGAGCGCCTC
>CAMNDA010000301.1 GCA_946534745.1 uncultured Verrucomicrobiota bacterium
GGCGCTCGAGGCCATCCCCGGCGTCGCGGCGGACGTCACGCTCGACCCGCAGCGCGCGCTCGTGCGGATGGACCGCGACGTCCCCGAGTCGGCGCTCCGCGCGGCCATCGAGGGCGAGGGCTACCGCGTCGTCTCGGTCTCGCGCCGCTAGCCGTCCCGCCCTCGCCGCGCCGGCGCGGCCGCCGGACGAGGGCGGGATTCCGCGGACCGATCAGTCCACGCGCTTCGTGGAGGGGGGCTCGGTGCCGTCGAGGGAGACGAGGCGGTAGGCCCTGGCGCCGTAGCCGAGGGCCTCGGCGTGTTCGAGGATGTGCGGGCCGAGGCGCGTCTCCATCCGCTCGCGGAGCGAGGCGCTCGTCTTCGGGTCGGACGCGTAGACGAGGTCCACGCACGCCTTGTCGAGCGCGACGGGATCGAGCGAGGCGAGGATGCCCACGTCCGCCATCTCCGGCGGGTGCGGGTGCGCGTCGCAGTCGCAGTCGATCGAGAGGTTGTTCATCACGCTGATGTACACCGCGCGGTCGCCCATGTAGTTCACGACGGCGCCCGCCGCCTCGGCCATCGACTCGATGAAGTCCTTCTGCGGCGGCAGGTCGCCCCAGACCTTGCCCGCGTCGTCGGTCTTCCCGGCCGAGTGGATGCGCGCCTTGCCGGCCGTGGAGGCGACGCCGATGGAGAGGTTCTTCAGCGCGCCGCCGAAGCCGCCCATCATGTGGCCCTTGAAGTGGTTGAGGACCACGAAGCCCGTGTAGTTCGTGAACGCGGCGCCGATCAGATCCTGTTTTAGGTGGGTCGAGCCGGCGGGGCACGGGATCTCGAGCTGGTCGAACTCGTCCATGATCACGACCTTCGCGATGGCGTTGAAGCCGTGGTCCTCGATCGTCTGCCGATGCTTCGGCGTCTCCTGGCGCGAGCCGCCGTAGGCGGTGTTGCACTCGACGATGTCGCCCTGGAGCGACCGGACGAGCGGCCCGATGAGCTCCGGCTTGAGGTAGTGCGTGTTGCCGGCCTCGCCGGTCGAGATCTTCACCGCGACCTTCCTGCCCTCGAGCGGACGCCCGAGCGCCCGGTAGGCCTTCTCGAGACCCGCGGGGGAGATGTCGTGGGTGAAGTAGACGGCCGCGGGCGCGGCGGCGGGGGGCGTGGGCGTGCTGTTCATCGTGGCGGGGTCCGTCGGTTCGGTGGTGGGGGCGCCCTGCGCCAATCCGCAGAGCGGCAGCGCGGCGAGCAGGGCGAGGAGGGCGAGGAGGTCGTTGCGTATCATGGCGTTTCATTCTACGGATTTTCCCCCTCCGCGTCCAATCAAAAGTTCGGGAGCCACAGGAGGGGGGCCGAAGGGCCGAAGATTTCTGTTGACACGGTGTCAGAAATCGGGTAGAGTCCCGGTCCGTTGACACGATGTCAGCGATGGAGCCCGGGCGGAGGCCCGGGAGCGCAATGAGATCGAAGCGAATCGAGGAGGACCGGACGAGGGAGATCGTCGACGCCTGCGAGCGGCTCTACGCCGCGACGGGCTTCCACGCCGTCTCGCTGCGCGACATCGCGCGGGAGACGTCGATGTCCCGCCCGTCCGTCTACAACTACTTCCGGACGAAGGAGGAGATCTTCCTCGCGCTCTTCGCCCGCGAGTACGACCGCTGGAACGCCGCGCTCGCCCGGCTCCTCGCCCGGCCGGGCGCGGCGGACGACGCCGCGCTCGCCGACGCGCTCGCCCGGACGCTCCGCGGGCGCGGGATCCTGCTCCGCCTGCTCTCGATGAACCTCTACGACATGGAGGCCGGGAGCCGGGTGGAGAACCTCACCGCGTTCAAGCGCTCCTACGGCGAGTCGATCCGCCTCGTGCGGGCGATCCTCGCCAGGTTCCGCCCCGGGATGGCGCCCGCGGCGCGCGAGGCGTTCCTCTGGGCGTTCTTCCCGTTCCTCTTCGGCGTCCACCCCTACACGGCCGTCACGCCGAAGCAGCGCGCCGCGATGACCGCCGCCGGCGTCGACTTCCCCACCGTCGGCGCGGAGGCGCTCGTGCGCTCCTTCGTCCGCGCCCTCCTCAGCCACCCAACACCCCGCCCCACCGAAAGGAAAACCACCCGATGAAAACCCGGCTCCACGCCCTTCTCGCCCTCGCCGCGCTGCCGCTCTGCGGCTGCGCGCAGGACGCATCCACCACCAACCAGACGGACTCCGCCACCATGAACAGCACGAACAAGGCGCTCGTCGCCTACTTCTCCGCCACCGGAACCACCAAGGGCGTCGCCGAGCGGCTCGCCGCCGCCATCGGCGCCGACCTCTTCGAGATCGTCCCCGAGACGCCCTACACGGAAGCCGACCTCAACTGGCGCGACAAGCAGAGCCGCAGCACGCTGGAGATGAACGACCGCGCGAGCCGCCCCGCCATCGCGGGCGCCGTCACGAACCTCGCGGACTACGCGACGGTCTTCGTCGGCTACCCGATCTGGTGGTACCGCGAGCCGAGCATCGTCGACACGTTCGTCGAGAGCAACGCCGCCGCGCTCGCCGGGAAGACCGTCGTGCCGTTCGCCACCTCCGGCGGCAGCGGCATGGGCGACTCGACCGCCAACCTCCAGGCCCTCGCCCCCGAGGCGAAGGTCAAGGAAGGCTGCCGCTTCCGCGCGTCCGTCTCCGCAGACGACCTCAAAAAGTGGGCCTTGGAGTTCTAGAACGCAAAGGCCGCGACTTCCGCAACCGCTTCAACCGCTTCAACCGTTTCAACCCCTTCAACCGTTTCAACCCCTTCAAACCCTGACATCCCATGAGCTACACATTCCACGTTCCCACCAAGGTCCTCTTCGGCGCCGGCGTCCTGAAGAAGCTTCACGAGGAGAAGCTGCCCGGCAAAAAGGCGCTCGTCGTCATCTCCAACGGCAAGTCCACCCGCACGAACGGCTCGCTCGCCGCGCTCGAGGCGGAACTCGACGCCGCGGGCGTCGCGCACGTCCTCTTCGACAGGATCCAGGCCAACCCCCTCGAGCCCACCGTCCAGGAGGGCGTCGAGTTCGGCCGCGCGGAGGGCGTCGACTTCGTGATCGGCCTCGGCGGCGGCTCGGTGATGGACGCCGCCAAGGCCATCGCCGCGATGATCCCGCAGCAGGGCGGCCGCGTCTGGGACTACATGGCGACCGGCACCTCGGAGCACCGCCCGTTCAACGCGCCGCTGCTGCCCTTCGTCGCAATCACGACGAGCGCCGGCACGGGCTCGGAGGTGGACGCCGGCTCGGTGATCACGAGCCCCGTCACGCACGAGAAGGGCGCCTTCTTCTCGCAGTGCCCCGCGCTCGCGGTCGTCGACCCGGAGCTGATGGTCACGGTGCCGCCGAAGTTCACCGCCTACCAGGGCTTCGACGCGCTCTTCCACAACACCGAGGGCTACATCAGCAAGTTCGGCAACGAGATGGGCGCGATGGTCGAGCTCGAGGCGATCCGCCTGCTCGGCAAGTGGCTCCCGGTCGCCGTCGCCGACGGCGCGAACCTCGAGGCGCGCACGAAGGTCGCCTTCGCCAACACGCTCGGCGGCTACTCGATGGACGTCTCCACCTGCACGAGCGAGCACGCGATCGAGCACGCCCTTTCCGGCGAGCACCAGGACCTGCCGCACGGCGCGGGCCTCGTCATGATCTCGCTGGCCTACTACAAGACGTTCATCGACCGCGGCGACTGCCCGGAAAAGTTCGTCGAGATGGCCCGCGCGCTCGGCAAGGCCGACGCCACGAAGCCCGCGGACTTCCTCGACGCCCTCGCGGCGCTCCAGAAGGCCTGCGGCGT
>CAMNDA010000302.1 GCA_946534745.1 uncultured Verrucomicrobiota bacterium
TCTCGTCGAGCCCCCGCCGGTCCTGCCCGTGGAACGAATCGCGCGCGCGGACGAGGCCGCGGACGATGGTGCGCGCGCGGTCGGTCTCGCCCTGCGCCTCGAGGACCTGCGCGTAGTGCAGGTGGTAGCGCGGGTCGTTGTCGCTGTCGAGCTTCATCGCGTTGTCCATCGCGTCGCGGGCGCCGGCGGCGTCGCCGCGCGCGAGCATCACGCAGCCGAGGGTGTCCCAGGCCCCGCCCCAGCGCGGCTCGAGCGCGATGGTGCGGCGGGCGAGCGCCTCGGCCTCGTCGTACTTGCGGAGGCGGTACTTGGCGAAGGCGAGGTCGTTGAGCGCGTAGAGGTGGTCGGGCGAGGCCCGGAGGACGCGCTCGAGGAAGGCCTCGGCGGACTCGGCGCGGTCGAACTCGAGCGCGTTGGAGCCCATCACCCAGTTGGCGAAGGGGTGGTCGGGCGCGCGGCGGAGGATCTCCTTGGCGTGGGCGACGCCGCTCTTGCGGTCGGCGAGGCGGAAGTCGAGGGAGAGGACCTCGGAGAGCAGGGGGACGGGGTCGAACGAACTCCGGGCGCGGACGGCGGACTGCTCCGCTGCCTTGAGGGCGCCGAGCAGCTCCGCGCGGGCGTCGGCGGGCTTGTCCTCGAAGGCGGAGGCGCGGGCGGAGAGGACGAGCACGCGCGCGTCGTCGGCGACCGCGGTCCTGGCCAGCTCCGAGAGCTCCTTGCGCAGCGCGGCGACGGCGACGGCGCGGCCCTCGGCGTCGCCGGCCTTGTCGCAGCGCTCGGCCTCGGTCGCGTGGATGTTGGCGAGGAGCAGGCGGGCGTCGGCGCCGGCGGGATCGAGCTCGAGGAGGCGCTGCGCGATGGCGCGCGCCTGGTCGACGGAGCCGGCGAGGAGATCGGCGACGGCGGTCTCGTAGAGGATGCGGGCGCCGGGGACGCCGGCGACTCGCGCGGACTCGAGGAGCGCCTTGGCCTCGTCGAAGCGGCCCTGGAAGAGGGCGATGCGGAAGAGGCCGAGGATGGCGTTGCGGTCGGCGGGGTCCTCCTCGAGGATCTTGCGGAAGGCGTCCTCGGACGCGGCGAAGTTTCCGCTGGAGAGGAAGAGGTCGGCCATCTTGCGGCGGATGGCGCCCTGGTCCTCGGGCGCGATGGCGTCGAAGGCCTCGCCGATGGACTGGAGGGCGGGGTTGGCCTGGCCGGAGGCGGCCCAGCTCAGGCCCTGGCGCGCGAAGTAGAACGGGTCGGCGACGTAGCCGGAGCGCGAGGCGAGGGCCCAGCCGTCCTCGGGCGGGTTCGCGGCGAGCTCGGCGACCGCGGCGTCGACGTCCGGCGCGCGCTCGGGGTGGAGGCCGTCGCGCACGAGGCGGATCCAGTTGAGCGTGGCGGAGAGGTTGCCCGGATCGAAGGCGCGGACGCGCTCGAAGAGGTCGAACGCCTCCTCCTTCAGGTCGCGCGAGAGGAGGAGGAAGGCGGCGTTGTTGCCGGCCATCGAGACCTGGGAGCGGGCGACGCCGGAGTAGCCGAGGACGCGGGGGTGGGCGTTGGTGGGGATGGCGTCGAAGAGCGGCTGGAGGGCGTCCATGCGGCCGCGGACGCGCTCGGCGACGGGGCCGAGGGGCATCGCGGAGGCCTCCTCCGGCCGCAGGCCGGCGAAGACGATGCCGGAGGGGACGTCCGCGAAGGAGCCGAGCTGCCAGAAGTGCGGGACGTAGGCGAAGGCGAGGGAGTCGGGGGCGTCCTCGCGCTTCTCGAGCCACTCGTGCAGCAGCGCGAAGGTGCCGACCTCGGCGGTGTTGCGCAGCCCGATGTCCGGGAGGGAGCCCTTGTAGAACGCGACGGAGCGGGTCGTCTGGTCGGCGAGGTTGATCGGGTGGAAGTCGATGCCGCGCTCCTGCGCGCGGAGCATCAGGTTCGCGTCGAAGAGCCCGGGCGTGACGAGCCACGGGCGGCCGTCCATGTCGTCGAGCGTCGCGTCGGCGTAGCGCGGGAGGAAGGACCAGGGGCGGAGCGAGGCGTCGTCGGAGTTGTTCCAGACGGCGTAGAGCAGGATCGCGCCGGCGGCGGCGAGGATCGCGGCGGCCGGGCCGCGGACGCGCGGCTCGCGGTCGCTCTCGCGGGCGCGGGCGGCGACGTGCAGGACGGTCGTGAGCGAGACGGCGACGAGGTAGCCGACGCTGAGCGCCGACATCGCGTAGGGCAGGATCGGGTGCTCGAATCCCTGGACGAGGCGCCAGGGCGTGTGGCGCAGGTCGAGCACGACGGCGAGCGTCGTCGCCGCGATCGCCAGGTGCATCCCGGCCATCGCGACGCCGCCCTCGCCGTTCGTCGCGCGGCGCCCGACGAGCATCGAGGCGATCCACGGCGCGACGCAGAGCCCGACGAGGATCGTCCAGTAGGTCGAGTTGACCGACTTGTAGACGCCGCCGAGGAGCCCGCGGCCGAGCGAGCGGAAGACGAACCAGAACGTGCGGTCGGAGCCGAGGATCGCGGCGCCGGGGGACGACGAGAACTCGCCCGCGTTCCAGAGCAGCAGCAGGACCGCGGGGACGAGGCCGAGGAGCGCGAGGCCGAGGAACGAGCGCGGCGTGAGCTTCTCCTCGCCCCAGAGCACGAAGACCGCGTAGAGGAAGAAGACGGGCGCCCAGCCGACGAAGCACGAGGCCTGCGACATCCCCGCGCCGTGCAGCAGCGCGAAGGCGGCCATCCAGCCGAGGCGGCCGGTCGCGCCGAAGCGCAGCAGGCAGAGCGCCGAGAGCAGGAGCCAGGCCAGGTGGAAGGCGTAGGGGTGGACCTGCGCGGCGACCGACCACCACGGCGCGCAGAAGGCGAAGGCGAGGGCGGCGGCGAGGCCGCCGGCCAGCGACACGCGCCAGAGCGCCGGCGAGGGGTCGCCGCCGAGCGCGGTCTCGAAC
>CAMNDA010000303.1 GCA_946534745.1 uncultured Verrucomicrobiota bacterium
GCTACGAACTCGCCGCCGGCGGCGCCGCCGGAGTGGGCGGCGGCGGCACGGGCGTCTCCAGCTCGGGCGGCCGGCAGCGCACCACGGCCGCGAACGGCGCCGACGGTTTCGGCGGCGGCGGCGGCGGCGGCTCCGGCTACGCCAACACCCCCTACAGCACGATGGGCGGCCGCGGCGGCGACGGAACGGTGGTCCTGCGGGTCCTCGTCCCGGAGGGCGGCGACACCGCGCCGACGATCGCGGTCGTGGCCGATCCCGTCGGCTACACCAACGCCACGCTGACGGCCAATCTGGTCGCGCTCGGCGACGGCGCGTCCTCGGCGACGGTCTCGCTCGTGGTGAGCGCGAATTCGGACCTCTCCGACCCGATCTTTTCGGGCACGCTCGCGGAGAACGCCTCCATCGGCGCCTTCTCCGCCCCGCTCTCGCCGCTCCTCACCAACGCGCTCTACTACGCGCAGGCGACCGCCGTGAACGACCGGGGCAAGACGGGATACTCCTCGCTCTTCTCGTTCCGGACGCTGGATCCGGAGCCGGCCGCCGTCGGCCTCGTCCCCGCCGGCGCCGGCTTCGGCGCGATCTCCGCCACGGCGAACCTCGCCTCGTTCGGCGCGGGCTCGACGGACGCGACAGTCTACCTCGACTGCTCTCTCCTCGGCGACTTCTCCGACACGGTCTCCTCGCCCGGCGTCGCCGTCTCCTCGCTGCCGTTCACGCAGGTCCTGAAGACGTCCGGGCTCGTGCCGGGCACGAACTATTTCTACCGCGTCCGGGCCGTGAACACGTGGGGCGTCTCCGGCGTGTCCGCGACGTTCGAGGCCGCCACCGAGGCCTCCCCGGTCCGCCTCTCGAGGATCGGCTCGACGCCCGCCGCGGACGGTTCGCAGCGGCTTTCCGTCTCGACGCTCGCCGTCGAGCCGGGCACCTCCTATGCGCTCACGATCTCCATCGACGGCGCCACCGTCGCGACCTTCGTCGGCCAGACGTCGACCCGGACGTTCGAGATCGAGTACTCCGGCAAGCCGAACTCGTCGCACGTCGCCGTCGTCTCGGCCTCGGCCCTGTACCTCGGCCGGACCTACGTGACGACCGAACGGCTCGCCTTCGCGCTCGGCGGCAACAACGTCATCGTGTCCGACTGGTCCGAACACTGCTCCGCCGCGACGGCGATCCGCGTGCACGCGGACGACACGATCGTCCTGCCGCAGCTGCGGTCCGGCTGGCGGTACCGCGTCCTGAACGAGCGCTTCCTCTCGATGGACGGCCTTACGGTCACCGCGCTCGAGCCCGCCGTCGCCGGCATCGAGGTCTGGAACGGCGACAACCTGATGGGCACCGTCGCCGTCCTCGTCCTGCCCGAGGCGATCGAGGGCGGCGACGTCTACGTCTACAAGGAGACCGTGAGCACCGGAGACCGGATCTGGACCGTCGCGGAGGCGTGGGACAAGATCGGCTCCGCCACGGACTCCCAGTGGCCCTGCAACACGAACGACATCGCCGTCATCCCGTTCCACGCCACCGAGGGGACGGTCTACCTGCGCCACATGGCGGACCTCTCGGTCGGCGGCATCCTCTTCGGCCAGTTCCGCGACGTCACGGCCGGGTGCATCCTCGAGCGGCACAAGAACGCCGGCTCGACGAAGACCGTCACGTTCGCGCGCACCGACGGCGAGCCCGCGTTCGTGAAGGTCACGCCGAACACCTACTCCGAGCGCAAGAACACGCTCCGCTTCGGCGGCTACGACATTCTGGTCGACTGCGCGTCGTCCGTCGAGACCGACGCGTGCAGCAACCCGACGAACAGCGCGCTCCACCAGGGCTTCGTCACCTACAGCGCCTGCACGATCCACATCCCGGAAGGAAACTACTGGGCCGTCGACGGCCTGCCGGGCTACTACATCAACATGGGTCCGACAATCGGGTTCGCGACATTGACCGGCGAAGGGATGCTCTGGAAGAAAGGCATGGGCGGACTCACGTTCGGCAACCTGCCGGACTTCCACGGCACGCTCGTCGATACAAGCCACGGACAGCTCGACGGCTACAACCGTTCGGCGCCGATCTTCTGGCACAACGGTGCGGGCGGAACCAACGTCTCCGTGACCGTTGCGGGCCGGGTCCATCCGAATCTCGGCAATCCGTCCGTCTCGGAAAAAGGATACGGATGGTTTATGACGGGCTGGAACGGCTGGAACGGCGAAGGAAACCATTCCGCCGTTCCATGGAATCCCCGAAAGACGATGACTCTCCGCGGTGGAGTCTACCATGCCAACGCCACCGAGAGCAGCGGCTGGGGCAAGGGTGTCCGCAATCCCCGCATCTACGAGAAGCTCGTCGTCGAGGCCGGCATGTCCTATGTCGGCGAGGGAGAGCGCGGCAACAATGACGGCCATCCGGTCAACTACATCGAGTGGGGCTCGCTCGGGCACGGGGACAAGGGGACGCTCGCGATCTACGATCCCTCGCGCCGAAGCGTCGCCGCGACGGCTTCCGGGACGAACGCCATGACCGTCGTCCTGAACCACGGCGCCTTCCTCGTCGGCGCGGGCGCGGACGGCGACTGCCTCTCGTCGGACGTCTACCCGATCATCCCATGGATCGTCGCGCCGGCCTCCACCGACACCGACGACGGCTTGTGGCGCGACACGCTCTTCGCCTCGTTCGACGCGAACGGCCGCCTC
Organism: uncultured Verrucomicrobiota bacterium; assembly: GCA_946534745.1. GTDB lineage: Bacteria > Verrucomicrobiota > Kiritimatiellia > RFP12 > UBA3636 > UBA3636. The sequence goes on from CAMNDA010000303.1 coordinate 2,682, forward strand.
ACGCGCCCGATCTGGAACAACACCGCGCTCGACGCGGTCGCGAGCCCGTTCTCGAACGCCTACCTCTGGGACAAGACGATCGAAATCGGGAACGACGTCACCGTGAACTCGCTGTTCATGAACAACAGCGGGAAGGACAAGTGGCTCGGCGAGCGCAGGACGCTCACGATCACGTCGGGCGGCCTCGTGCTGCACGGGAGCAACACCGCGATCGGCCAGCCCGGCCGCACGGACAACGGCTCGCTCGTCCTCGGCGACGCGACGCACCCCGGCTACGTCTTCGCCAAGTCGTCGAGCCGCGACAATCCGAACCAGATCTGGGCGGCCGTGTCCGCGCCCGGCGGCTTCGTCTCGTCCTACAGCGGCGCGCTCGTCCTCGGCGGCGACCAGACCGGCATCGAGGACGAGCTCGTCGTGAACGCCGGCGTCCTCTCGCTCGGCACGGCGGAGGCGGGCTGCTCCCTCGTCAAGAACCTCGAGGTGGTCGTCCGCGCCGGTGCGGAACTCGTCCTCCCGCGCGAGAACGCGCTCAAGGGCACGTTCCTGCGCCTCGACGGCGCGGGCGGCAGGCCCGCGAGCCTGTCGGGCGGCGAACCCGGCGAAGCGACGGGCGGCGCC
>CAMNDA010000304.1 GCA_946534745.1 uncultured Verrucomicrobiota bacterium
GCGAGCGCGGCATGATCGCGGGGGTGTTCACCTCCTGGTAGCCGTCCTTGCGGACCTTGTCGCGCATGTACTCCTGCAGCGCGACGTAGATCGCCCAGCCCTTCGGGTGCCAGAAGATCTGGCCCGGGTCCTCGGGGTCGAGGTGGAAGAGATCCAGCTCCACGCCGAGGCGGCGGTGGTCGCGGCGCTTCGCCTCCTCGATGCGGGCGAGCGTCGCGTCGATGTCCGCCTGCGACTCCGCGGCGATGCCGTAGAGGCGCTGCATCATCGGGTTGCGCGAGTCGCCGCGGTAGTAGGACCCCGCCACGGACGTGATCTTGAACGCCTTGACGCAGCCGGTCGACGGCACGTGCGGGCCGCGGCAGAGGTCCCAGTAGTCGCCGCACTTGTAGAACGAGATCGCCTCGCCCTCGGGGATGTCCGCGAGGCGCTCGATCTTGTAGGTTTGGCCGCGTCCCTCGAGGAACTTTCTCGCCTCCTCGCGCGACATCTCGATGCGCTCGAAGGGGTAGTCCGCCTTCGCGATCTCGGCCATCTTGGCCTCGATCGCGGCGAAGTCCTCCTCGCCGAGGCGGTGCTCGAGGTCGAAGTCGTAGTAGAATCCGTCGTCCGTCGAGGGTCCGATGTCGAGCTTCGCGTCGGGCCAGAGCTGCGTGACGGCGTATGCCATGACGTGCGCCGCACTGTGGCGCAGGGTCTTGATGTCCATGTAATCCGTGTTCTTTCGTGTTGCCCGCGGCGCCGTCGTCCGGACGATTGGACGTTCCGCGCCCGCGGAGACAGGCGGAATTAAAGCCGAAACGAGCTTGGAAGTCAAGGCGATTCGCGCCCGCGGAGCGCGCCGCCGAACGCTACCGGGGGGATTCCGGGGCCTTCGCGGCGGGCGGGCGGAGGCCGGCGGCGGCGAGGGCGAGGTTGATCGTCTCCTCGAGGTCGCCGTTGAGGTTGAGGCGCAGGTTGACCGGCGTCCTCTTCTTCCCTTCGGCGGCGGAGCCGTCGAGCCGGATCGCGAGGCGGTTCCCGCCGTCCTCGCCCCGCGTGAGGTCGAGGCGGAGCACGTCGTAGTCGAGGTTGCGCAGCGCCTGCTCGAGCGAGGCGCACGCCTCCTCCGGAAGTCCGGACGCGCGGAGCTTGTCGACGACGACGGCGGGGTCCTCCAGCTCGATGCGCCCGACCTGGCCGGGCGGCGAGAAGAGGTAGGCGTCGCGCAGGCGCACGGCGGATCCGTTTCGGATCGCGAGAGGGAGCTTGCCGTAGAGCTTGCCGGTCGCGCTGCCGCGCGCGTCCGGGAAGAGGCCGAGCACCTCGCCCGCCTCGAGGCCGTCCATGAGGACCGTGAAGCCGGCGTCGAGGCTCGCGAGGTTCATGTGCAGCGCGTAGACGCGGACCACGCCGCCGCAGAATCCGGCGCGCCCCTCGGTGAGCAGGAGCGAGGATCCGCCGCCGCGGAACCAGAAGCTGCCGGCGTCGAGCGCCACGCGCCCGAGCCGCGCCTCCTTGAACAGGACGCCGAAGGGCTGCAGGTCGGCGTGGGAGCCGAAGCCGTCGACGCGGAAGTAGCCGCGCGCGCCGGAGAGCGAGGCGTCCTGCTCGCCGACGCGCCCCTCCGCCCGCAGGTCGACGAGCCGCGCGGAGGCGCTCCACTGCGGGACGGGGGCGCCGGCCTCGCGCGCGACCGTGACGACGCCCGTGACGAGCCCGGCGAACCGCGGCGCGAGGTCGGGCGGCGCGAAGGCGCGCAGCAGCGGCGCGAGGAGGGCGTCGTCCTGCGTGAAGTCCGCGTGCGGCAGGCGCGCGGCGGCGGCGAACGCGCCGCCCTCGGCGGCCGCGTCGGCGTCGATCCGCCACGAGGTGCCCTCGAAGCCCGCGTCCGCCGTCGCGGCGACGGCGAGGCCGTTCGTCGTGTCCGAGAGGCGTGCCTTTCCGCCCGCGCGCAGCGCGGGCAGCTCGATTCCGCGCAGCGCGGGATCGTAGGAGAGCGAGAACGAGGGCTCGCGCCAGGTCGGCGCGGCGAGGTCGCCGCGCAGCTCGCCGCCGAGGACCCGCCCGCGCAGCTCCCCGCGGTAGCCCTCGCCGCGCGTCCAGCCGAGGTCGAGGCGCGCGGAGGCCGTGGCGTTCGTCGTGCGCTCCAGGGCCTCGGGCGGGACCAGGTCGCGGAAATCCATCTCCGCGCCCTCGACGGCGAGGCGCAGCCCTTCGCCGCGCAGGAGCCCCCAGGGCGTGTAGCGCGCGTCGACGCGGGCGACGCGCGGCTCGCCCGGGACGGCGCCGAGGCGGATGCCGTGCGCCTTCAGCCGGAAGAGCGAGAGCCGGTCGACCGTGCAGGAGGACGACCCCTTCTCCCCGAGGTCGAGATAGTGCCGCGCGACCGCCCCCGCGACCGCCGGCCCCCAGGTGTAGGGGAAGAGCGCAACCGCCGCGAGAAGCAGCGCGAAAACGATTCGGCGGGTCTTTCTTTTCATTGTCCAACAACTCTCAACTCTCAACGTCCGGCAATTGTCAATGGTCAACTGTAAATCATCAACCATTACGGAGATACGATCAACGGGAGGAGGCACGCCCGCCGCGCGGGCGGCGGTCGTCATTCGAGCCTCAAGATTCCAAGCCAGCGGTGGAAGTCCTGCGGGAGCGGGGAGAATACGCGGAGCAGCTCGCCGGGGCGCGTGGGGTGGTCCATCTCCAGCTCGACGGCGTGCAGGAGCGGATACGTGAGCTTCATCAGGCGGAGGTCCTCGACGACCTTCGGGCCGTAGGTGGCGTCGCCCAGGACGGGGTGGCGCGCCATCGCGAGGTGGCGGCGGATCTGGTGCGTGCGGCCCGTCTCGATGCGGACGGCCAGGTGCGAGGCCTTCGCGTTGGCGCGGAGGCAGTGGATCTGCGAGAGGGCGCGGCGGCCGTCGAGCGGCAGGTCGATCGTCGAGGCCGCGGCGTCCCAGCGGCCGTGGACGACCGTGCGGTAGGTCTTGGCGACGCGGTGCTCCTTGAAGACGGCGACGACGGCCGCGTGCGCGGCGGCGGACTTGGAGAACAGGACGCAGCCCGTGGTGTCGCGGTCGAGGCGGTGCGAGGCGCGAAGCTCCGGGTTGCCGGTCTGCTGCCGCAGGAGCGTCTCGAGCGAGAAGGCGGCCTCGTTCACGAGGATGCCGCGGGGCTTGTCGGCGACGAGGAAGTCGGCGTCCTCGAAGAGGATCTCCGCCCGGTCCGGGCGCTTGGAGACGGCGGTGGGGGAGTCGACGACGCCGGCGACCGTGACGACCGCGCCGGCGCGGAGCCGGTGGTGCGCCATCCAGACGGACTGGCCGTCCACGCGGACGACGCGGGCGTCGATCTGCTGCTTGGCGGCGCGGCGCGAGACGCCGAGCTTCGCGGCGAGGAACTCCTGGAGGGAGGCGCCGTCCTCGGACCGCGCCACCCGGAAGGCCACGGGGCCGCGCGGTGGTGTTCTGCTCATGCGGCGGAGGATACCAGACTCCGCCGCCGCGGGCAACCGCGCTTGATAATCCGCGGGCGGGCGCGTATACTCCGCGCCCATCCGAACACACCTCCACCCCCACACCACGCCATGAAAGCCAAGAAAGTCCGTAAGGTCGCCATCCTCACCGCCGGCGGTCTCGCCCCCTGCCTCTCCACCGCCATCGCCGCCCTCGTCGAGGAGTACACGAAGGTCGATCCGAAGATCCAGATCATCTGCTACGTCTCCGGCTACAAGGGGCTCCTCGAAGGCAGGTCCGTCAAGGTCACGCCCGCGGTGCGGAAGAACATCGCCGCGCTCTACACCTTCGGCGGCTCGCCGATCGGCAACTCCCGCGTGAAGCTCACGAACGTCAAGGACTGCGTGAAGCGCGGGCTCGTCAAGGAGGGCCAGGACCCGCAGAAGGTCGCGGCCGAGCAGCTCGTCAAGGACGGCGTCGACGTCCTGCACACGATCGGCGGCGACGACACGAACACCGCCGCGGCCGACCTCGCCGCCTACCTCGCGCAGAACAACTACGCGCTCAAGGTCGTCGGCATGCCCAAGACGATCGACAACGACGTCTACCCGATCAAGCAGTCCCTCGGCGCCTGGACCGCGGCCGAGCAGGGCGCGCGCTTCTTCGCCAACGTCGTCGGCGAGCAGAGCGCCAACCCGCGCATGCTGATCGTCCACGAGGTCATGGGCCGCAACTGCGGCTACCTCACCGCCGCCACCGCCGCCGCCTACCGCAAGCTCCTCGACGGCAAGAAGTTCCTCCCCGAGCTCGGCCTCGCCCGCGAGAACTACGAGGTCCACGGCGTCTACATCCCCGAGCTCGCCTTCGACGTCAAGGCCGAGGCCAAGCGCCTCCGCGCCGAGATGGACAAGCACGACAACGTCAACATCTTCGTCTCCGAGGGCGCCGGCGTCTCCACGATCATCAAGGAGATGGAGGCGCGCGGCGAGGAGATCGTGCGCGACGCCTTCGGCCACCCGCGGCTCGACAAGATCAACCCCGGCGCGTGGTTCGCGAAGCAGTTCGCGGAGCTCCTGGGCGCCGAGAAGACGATGGTCCAGAAGTCCGGCTACTTCAGCCGCGCGGCGGCGTCCAACAAGGACGACGTGAAGCTCATCAAGGCCTGCGCCAAGGTCGCGGTGAAGGTCGCGCTCGACCCGAAGGCCAAGGGCGGCGTCGTCGGCCAGGACGAGAACGCGGGCGACAAACTCCGCGCGTGCGAGTTCGAGCGCATCAAGGGCGGCAAGCCCTTCGACACGAACCAGAAGTGGTTCAACGACCTCCTGAAGGCCATCGGCCAGAAGAAGGGCAAGAAGGCGTAGTGGCCGACTTCGTGACCCAGGCCGGACCGCTTCGCGGGCTCGTCGAGGGCGAGCTCGCGAAGCTGTTCACGCCGGAGGGCCTGCTCACGGACGCGGACGTTCCGCCCGGCCTCGCCGAACCGATGCGCTACGCGCTCCTCGGCGGCGGAAAGCGCCTGCGCCCCGTGCTCTGCCTCGCCGCGTGCCAGGCCGTGTGCGGCGACCCCGCCCCGGCGCTCCCCGCCGCGCTCGCGATCGAGGTCCTGCACAACTACACGCTCGTGCACGACGACCTGCCGTGCATGGACGACGACACGCTGAGGCGGGGGCGTCCCACCGTGCATGCCAAGTACGGCTACGGACAGGCGGTGCTGGTGGGCGACGCGCTGCAGGCCGCCGCGTTCCAGCTTGCCCTGACTCCGCCCAAGTCCCACGCGGAGTCCGCGGAGTTTGTTTCTCACGCAGAGAGCGCAGAGAACGCAGAGTCTGGCTCCCCCGCTGGGGGAGCTGCCGAGCGCAGCGAGGCTGAGGGGGTCATTCAGCATTCGGCATCCGGCATTCAGCATTCCCTCTGCATGGCGCTGGCCCGCGCCGCCGGCCCCGCCGGCGTCGTGGGCGGCCAGTGGGTCGACGTCACGAGCTCCCCGCCGCACGACGAGGCGCGCGTCTCCTACGTCCACGCGCACAAGACGGGCGACCTGATTGCCTGCGCCTGCGAGATGGGCGCCATCGCCGCCGGCGCGGCGTCGGAGGATGGGTCCGGGGAGGGCTCCCCCCGGTCGTTGGCCCGCGAGTTCGGCCGCTCCCTCGGCCTCGCCTTCCAGATCGTCGACGACCTGCTCGACGGAGACGACCCCGCGAAGGCCGCTGAGCTTTCCATCCTCCGCGTCTGTACGCCGGAGGAGGCCCGCGCCCGGGCCCGCGCCGCCACGGAGCGCGCCCTCCGCGCGCTCGATGCGCTCGCGGCGATTCCCGCCGGGCGAACGGAGAGTCCTGACGGGCGGGCGCCGTCCCGCCCGAATGCCGCCCTCGCGCTCCTCCGCTCCCTCGCCGAGGACCAGCTCTCGCGCACGCTGTAGCGCGCGCTACACGCGGTTGTTCGGCGGGGCGTTGCCGACGTTGCGGCGCGCGGTCTCGAGGATGCGCGCGGCAAGCTCCGGGCCGATGCCGGAGACCGCCGCGACGTCCTCGGCCGCGGCCGCGGCGAGGCGTCGCACCGAGCCGAAGCGGCGCAGCAGCGCCTTCTTGCGCTCCGGCCCCACGCCCTCGATCTCGTCGAGCGCCGACTCGCGGATGCGCTTGAGGCGCAGCGTCCGGTTGTAGGTGATCGCGAAGCGGTGCGCCTCGTCGCGCAGCCGGATGAGGACCTGCAGCGCGGGGTCGTCGCGCGGCAGGACGATCTCGCCGGTGCCGTCGGGCCAGTCGACGACGAGGATCTCGTATCGCTCGGCGAGGCCGACGGTCGGGAGTGACGAGAGTCCGAGCTCCGCGAGCTTCTCGCGCGCGGCGCGCAGTTGCGTGATGCCGCCGTCGAGCATCACGAGGTCGGGCAGGGGCCTGCCCTCGGCGAGGAGGCGCACGTAGCGCCGGCCGACGACCTCCGCGATCGACGCGGGGTCGTCGCCGCCCATGGCGGTCCGGATCCGGAAGCGGCGGTAGCGGTTCGGCGCGGTGGCGCCGTCGACGCTCGCGACCATCGACGCGACGGCGAGCTCGCCGCCGATGTGCGAGATGTCGAAGCCCTCGATGAGGTGCGGCGGTCCGGGGAGGCGCAGGACGCGGCCCAGTGCGGCGTTGCCGGCGAGGACGGCGTCGCGCCGCACGGCGGGGTTCGGGACGGCGCGGGCGCGGAGCCTCACCATCTCGCGGAGGGCGTCGATCGTGTCGCGCAGGCGCGCGGCCTTCTCGAAGTCCTGCGCCTCCGCGGCCTCGCGCATCTCGCCGGCGAGGTCGGCGGCGACGGCCGGGTCGCCCTTGCGGAGGAACGCGCATGCCGCCTCGAAGCGCGCGCGGTAGTCCTCCGCGGAGACGCACCCGACGCACGGCGCGGAGCAGCACGCGATGCGGTCGTCGTGGCAGTGGCGGTGCGTCTCGGCGTCGGGCGCGGCGGCGTCGCACTTGCGCAGGCCCCAGCGGCGCTCAAGGAAGTCCTTCACGGTGTGCACGACCGTCGACGAGGGGAACGGGCCGAAGTACTCGTCGCCGTCGTCGCGCACGATGCGGCACTCGGAGAGGCGCGGCAGCGTGAGGTGCGTCTCCGCGCGGAGCGCGAGGTAGCGCTTGTCGTCGCGCAGCGCGGTGTTGAAGCGCGGGCGGTAGTCCTTGATGAGGCGCCCCTCGGTGAGCAGCGCCTCCGCCTCGTTGCGGACGACCATCCACTCGACATCCGCGAAGCAGCGCACCATCCCGCGACGCTTCGGGCTCTCGCGGCGCATGCGCGACTCGCTGAAGTAGCTCGTCACGCGCTTCCGCAGGTCCACCGCCTTGCCGACGTAGACGATCTCGCCGTTGCGGTCGCGGAAGAGGTAGCAGCCGGGCTTCTCCGGCAGCCTCGCGAGCTTCTCGCGCAGGACGTCGGGGACGGCGATCACGGCCGCAGCGCCTCCTCGGCGTCCGCGCGGATCTGCGCCGCGAGCGCGGCCGGCGACTCGAACGCGCGCTCGCCGCGCAGGCGCCGGCGCCATGCGATGTCGAGCGCGCGTCCGTGCAGGTCTCCCTCGAAGCCCGGGATGAAGACCTCCAGCAGCGGCCGGTCCGGCCGCGCGTCGGGGAAGGTCGGGCGGAAGCCGAAGTTCGCGACCGCGCGCCGCGCCCGGAGCGCCGGGGCGCCGTCCTCCGCACGAACGGCGACGTCGACCGCGTAGACGCCGGTCGGCGGCAGGACGGGCGAGGCGGGCTGGACGTTCGCCGTGGGCGCACCGAGCTTCGTCCCGACGCCGCGCCCCTCGCCCGCGCCCAGCGCGCGCTCGCGAATCGCGTAGGGGCGGCCGAGCAGCGCCGTCGCGAGCGCGAGCTGCCCCGCGCGCACCGCGTCGCGGACGCGGGAGCTGCTCGCCGGAGCGCCGGCGACGTCGACGAACGGGACCTCGTGCGCCTCGATCGCGGCGGCTC
>CAMNDA010000305.1 GCA_946534745.1 uncultured Verrucomicrobiota bacterium
GACGAGGACGCCATCCGCGAGGCCCGCGGCCTCAAGGCGATCCGCTTCCTCAACGACGTCTACCCGAAGGACGCCGAGGGCCCGAAGTCCGTCGCGGACATCGCGGACCTCATGATGCCGCACCTCGGCGCCTCGACCGTCGAGGCGAACCGCAACGCCGCGATCCGCGCCGCGGAGGAGCTCGTGGACCTGGACGAGAAGGGCGTCTCGCCCTTCGTCGTGAACCGCGACATGCCCGCCGGGCTCGACGCCTCCTACTGCGACCTGGCGTTCATGATCGCCCGCGTCGCCCGCGCCATCCTCGGCCCCGAGAAGCCGCTCTCCCGCATCGAGGTGAGCTGCTACGGCAAGCTCGACCCCTACGCCAAGTGGCTCTCGCTCTCGCTGCTCAACGGCATCTGGGACGACATCAACCGCTCCTCCGACTTCAAGACCGTCATCGCCGACCTCGAGGGCCGCGGCGTCGCGTTCAAGGTGCGCGAGGCCGACGCCACGAAGAAGTACGAGAACTCGATGACCGTCGACCTGGCGGCCGGCGCGGCGCAGGTGTCCGTGCGCGGGACCGTCGGCGAGGGCGTGAAGATGATCGCCCGCATCGACGAGTTCAACCACCTCTACTGGACGCCGACGCGCAACGCGGTGTTCTTCGAGTACGACGACCGCCCGGGCGTCATCGGCGCCATCGGCGACGCGCTGCACAAGGCGGACATCAACATCGAGGACATGCGCAACCCGCACAACCCCGCCACGGGGCACTCGATGGCGATGCTCTCGACGAACAAGCCCGTCGCGCCGGAGCTCGTCGCCTCGATCGCGAAGACGATCCGGTCCTTCAAGTCGAGCGCGCTCGCGTTCTAGCGGGCGGGGCCCGCGCGCAGCGTCTCGACGTCGGCCTGCACGGCCGCGGCGCCGAGGTAGAACGCCACGTCGTCGATCAGGCCCCCGAAGTAGCCCCCGGGGGCGATCTCGGAGCGCTTGCCCTTGCCGGGCTGGGCCGCGCCGACCTGCAGCTGGGCGATGCCGGACTCCATCGCGGCGCCCCAGCCGCAGAGACCGTCGAAGAGGGCCTCCGGGACGGCCCCCGTCTCCGGGACGATCCACACGCGGAAGCGGTTGCTCGGCTGCTTGAACTCGTCGCGGTCGGGCAGGTGGGCGATCACGACGAGATGCCACTTGTTGGGCTCCCAGCGGAAGGGCTTGCCCTCCGCGGCGTGGCGCCTGCCCTTGGCGTCCTGCATCGCGACGTGCGGCACGCCTTTCGCGTCGAGCCAGACCTGCCAGCCGAAGTCGCCCGTCTTGGCGTCCGGCGCGGCCCCGGCGAGGACGCACGCCTGCTTGGACGAGAGCCTCGGGTTCTTCATCCACATCGCGAGCGTCCACTCCTGGCGGAAGGCGTTCTCCGGCAGAGGCCCCGAGAGGACGAAGCTGCCCTCCGAGCCGAAGCCGTCGTAGGCCTTCGCGCCGCTCCTGCGGCCCGGCGCGCCGCCGCGGACGCGGTCCTTGGCGGAGCCGTCGCGCTTTTCGTTGGAGGAGTCGGCCGCCGTCGGCGCCTTGCCCGCCTCCTCGAACTCCCAGCGCAGCAGGAGCGTCTTGTCCCAGCCGCCCTTGCCGGCCGCCGCGCCGGCGGCGGCCGCGCCGCCCGCGAGGAACGCCGCGCGCGCCGCGGTCATCTCCTCCGCGGAAAGCGAGCGCGGCCAGAGCGAGACCTCGTCGACGAGCGCCGCCGGACCGAGCGCGCCGGCGGGCGCCGACTTCGGGTGGCGGCCGCGCGTGGCGCCGCCGACCACGAGGCGCTCGGCCGCGGGGGCGCGGGCGCCGTTGCGGAAGACGCGGTCGAGGACCGGCTCGCCGACGGGGTCGCCGGGAACGCCGATCCAGACGCGGTAGTGCTCGTCCCAGGTCTCGTCGTCCTTCTTCGACTCGAGCGCGCGGACGACGGCGACGTGGTACCACGCCCCGCGCTTCCAGGCGAAGCCCTCCGCGCGCTCGACGCCCGTCCCGCCCTTCGAGTCCTGGACGCCGAGGCAGACCGCGCCGCTGCGCTCGATCCAGAGCTGCCACGGGACCTCCTTCCCCTCCCCCGCCCCGCGCGCGACGAGGGCGACGCGGTTCGTGAGCGGCATCGGGTCCCGGAGGAAGCACTGGAAGGTCCACTCGCGGGGCGTCTCGGGGCGGCCCTTCGCGTCGACGGGCAGCGCGGCCGAGAAGGAGCAGGTCTCGTCGGCGAACGCGCCGGCCGCCAGGCCGCTCGGGCTCTGCGCGCCGCCGCGGACGCCGCCGGCGGGCTCGCCCGCGCGGCCGCCCCCCGATGCGTCGGCGAGCGTCGGCGCCGCGCCGCGCTCGTCGCAGTGCCAGAGCAGGACCGGCCCGGCCGGCTCCTTCGGCGCGCGCGGACCGCGCGGACCGCGGGCCGCATCGGCGTGGAGCGCGGCCAGGACGAGAATCGCCGGAACGGCGAAAAGGACGTTTTTCATGGCAAGGAGGGGATTGCGGCGGAAAGCGGAGGTTCGCGCTTCAGTATACCACGTCTCCGGCACCCGCGCCACTTGCGCCGCCAGGAAGGCGACTCGCCAAAGCAAAGGCCGCTTTGTCCGAGCAAACGAGCTCGTTTGCTCGGGCGAGTCGCCGGCGCGCGGACCCCCTTGCGGAAATACATGGGTTGTGGCAGAATGGGACCACACGCACCGCGTCCCCTCCGGACGCAGCGCCGAAACCGAAGGATTTTCCATGCCCACGATCCGCACGCTTCTTCTCGACGCCTACTCCCAGTCCCCCGACACGATCGCCGTCCGCTGGAAGGCCGACCGGGTCTGGCACGAATGGTCCTTCGTCGACCTGCACGCCCGCGCCCGCGCCGTCTCCGAGTCGCTCGGAAAGCTCGGCGTGAAGCCCGGCGACCGCGTCGCGCTCATGATGGAGAACCGCCCCGAGTGGATGTCCACCTACCTCGGCATCGTCTCCTGCGGCGTCACCGCGGTGCCCGTCGACGCCCGCCTCCACCCCCACGAGGTCTCGCACATCCTGCGCGACTCCGAGGCCGTCGCGTTCTTCGGCAGCGGCAAGACCGGCCCGCTCGTCCGCGAGGTCATGGGGACCCTGAAGTACATGCGCTCGGTCGTCCTGGCGGACGGCGCCGTCTCCGAGGACCGCCGCGAGAGCGGCGTCCGGCTCTACGACTACGACCGCCTCCTCGAGTCCGTCTCGCAGGACTCCGCCGCCCCCGACTCGTTCTTCGACCGCAACGTCGCGCAGGAGACGGACGTGGCCTCGATCATCTACACCTCCGGCACGACCGGCCGCAGCAAGGGCGCGATGCTCACGCACGCCAACTTCTGCGCGCAGCTCTCCGCGCTTCAGTATTTCACCGTGCGCAAGGACGACAACTTCCTCCTCGTCCTGCCTCTCCACCACGCCTTCGCCTTCACCGCGAACTTCATCGTCCCGCTCGCCGCCCAGTGCTCGGTCTCGATGGTCGAGAACCTCCGCACGATCCCCGAGAACATGCGCGAGACGCAGCCCACGGTCCTGCTCGCCGTCCCGCTCCTCGCCGAGAAGATGCTCGCCGCGATCATGAAGAAGCTCGAGAAGAGCGCCCCCGCCCGCGCCCTGATGGCGATCGGCCTCTCCCGCGTCGTCGGC
>CAMNDA010000306.1 GCA_946534745.1 uncultured Verrucomicrobiota bacterium
CCGCCGCTACCGCACGGTCTGGGCGCGGCACGGGCTCGTGCTCGCCGCCCCGGACGTCGCGGTCGCCGACCGGCGCCTGCGAGAGCTGCGCGCGGACCTGGACGCCGGCTTCCGCGACACGTGCGGGCTGGAGGAGGCGATCGTCCTGCAGCTGCTGCGCCGCGACGGCGGGGGGACGAGGCTGCACTGGCTGCCGCTCGCGGCCGCCGTCCGGGGCTCGCCCCGCATCGAGGAGGCGCTCGTCGCCGACGCCGACTGGCTGCGGCGCAACGAGGACTACGAGGAGGGGCGTCTCGCGGACGTGTCGCGCTCCCTGCCCGCGAGCGAGGCGCTCCGCGCCGCGGCGGCGGCCGACCCGCCGACGGCCGAGGTGCTCGTCACGCTCGGCTGCGAGGCGCTGCTTCCGGAGGGGCTGCGGGGCTCCGTCCCGGTCGTGTGCGCCGACCGCCGCGCGTGGGTCGCCTTCGAGGAGGGCGACTTCGAGCGCGGACGGCGGCTGCTCGCGCTCGCGCCGACCAATTCGCTCGTGCGCCTGTTCTGGGAGGCGCGCCTCGCGCGCATCGACGGCGACTACGCCCGTTCGGCCGACCGGCTGCGCGCGTGGCTCGCGGAGGTCGAGGCGCGCGGCGGCGTGCCGGCGGGCGTCTTCGAGGTGCACGACTGGGACGACGAAGGCTGGCTGTGCGACGCCCCCGTCGAATACAAACCCCGCACCCGTTCCTTCGGGCGCGTCGTGGAGGGCGAGCTCGGCGCCGTGCTCGTCACGGAGGGCGACTTCGAGGAGGCGCTTCTCGCGTTCCTCCGCGCGCGGAGCTGGATCGACGCGGCGTTCGTCGCCGAGCGCTGCATGGCGACCGACGCGCTCGTGGCGTTCGTCCGCGACCTCCCGCCCGAGTCCGCCTCCTGGAAGCGGAACCGGTGGGAGCCGGAGGGGGACCTGCGGTGGCTGACGGCTCGCCGCCTCCTGCGCGAGGGGCGCATCGGCGCCGCGGGCGAGTTCTTCCCGGAGGCACGCCGGGCGGACTGGGCGACCTACACGAACCTCGTCGCCGCGGCCCGTCCCGACGAACCGCTCGCCGCGGACGCGGCGCAGGACGATGTCCGCGCGCTCGCGACGCTGAACCTCGCGCGGCTTCTCTACGCCCGCGGGATGGAGCTGCTGGGAACGGAGCTGGAGCCGGACGTCCACTCGGAGGACGGCAGCTACAGCTTTTCGGGGATCGGCGACCGGACCCTCGCCGATCTGCCGCACGTAGGGCCGCCCCCCGCGCCGCCGCCGTCCCTTCCGAAAAAGCGCTTCCACTACCGCGCGCTCGCGCTGTCGGCCGCCCGCCGCGCCGCCGCGCTCGCGTCCGATCCCGACGTCCGCGCGGCCGCCTTTCTCCTGCAGGGGCAGATCAACGCCATCTCGCACGGCATGCCGCCGAAGGACGCCGAACCCGCCTACCGCGCGCTCTGCGCAGTCCCCGGCCATCCGGTCGCCCGGGCGGCCCGCGAGGCGCGCTGGTTCCCCTGGACCGCGGCGGCCGGCTTCCTTGAGCCCTTGAACCGCGTCCGGCGGGATTCCTCCCTTCCCTTCGCCGCTCTCTCCGCCGCCGACCTCCGCGCCGCGCTCCGCGCGACGGAGGCCGCGGACTGACCGCAAAGCGTCGCCGCGCCCGCGGCGGCGACCGTTCTGTGCCCGGCCAAATTTGGCCGGGGCTACCGCTCCAGGACCGCCTTGATGCGGCGGACGCCGGCGGAGGAGGATTCCTCCTTCTTGATCTTGAAATGACCGAGGACGCCCGTGTGCTCCACGTGCGGGCCCGTGCAGACCTCCTTGGAGAAGAAGTCGTCGCGGGTTTTGCCAATCGTGTAGACGGAGAGCTTCTCGTCGGTGTACTTGCTCGAGAAGAGTGCGGTCGCGCCGGCGGCGCGGGCCTCCTCGAGCGTCATCATGTCGCGGTAGACCGGGAGGTCCGCCTTGATCTGCTCGTTCACGAGGTCCTCGACCTTTTGGATCTGCTCGGGCGTCATCTTCTCGCCGTGCGTGAAGTCGAGGCGCAGGCGCTCGGCGGTGATGTTGGAGCCCTTCTGGTTGCAGTGGTCGCCAAGGACGATCTTGAGCGCCTTGTGCAGCAGGTGCGTGGCGGTGTGCAGCGCCGTCGTCTCCTCGCTGTGCTCGGCGAGGCCCGACTTGGCCGATCCGACGTTCGCGCGGGAGAGCTCCTGATGCGCCTTGAAGCACTCCTGGTACCCCGCCACGTCGACGGTGAAACCGATCTCGCGGGCGAGCTCCTGCGTCATCTCCAGCGGGTAGCCGTAGGTGTCGTAGAGGCGGAAGGCCTGCTTGCCGGAGATCTGCGTCTCGGGGACGTAGTTCGGGTCCTTGGCGCCCATGAACTCGTTCTTGCGGCGGATGCCGGCGACGGTCTTGTCGAACTCGCGCTTGCCCTCGTCGAGCGTCTTGCCGAAGCGCGTCTCCTCGGCCAGGAGCTCCTGGAACACGCGCTCGCGGTTCTGGTCGAGCTCGGGGTAGACGTGCTTGTATTCGTCGACGATGACCGCGGCCATCTTCTCGGTGAAGCCGGGGGCGATGCCGAGGCGGCGCGCGTGGCGCACGGCGCTGCGGATGAGGCGGCGCAGGACGTAGTTCGCGCCGACATTGCCGGGCGTGACGCCGCCCTTCTGGTCGCCGAGGATGAACGTCGCCGTGCGCATGTGGTCGGCGACGACGCGCGAGGAGCGGACGTCCTCCGGCGTCTCGAACGCCTCCTTGCCGGAGAGCTCGCGGATCTTCGCCATGATCGGCGCGAAGACGTCGGTGTCGTAGACCGTGTCGAGGCCGTTCATCATGCAGATCGTGCGCT
>CAMNDA010000307.1 GCA_946534745.1 uncultured Verrucomicrobiota bacterium
CCGCCGGCGCCACCTGCCCGCGGTCGGGCTCGCCGCCGCCGCCTTCGCGGTCGCCATCGCCCTCGTCGCCGCCGGCCTTTCGCGCCCGCTCCGCTCCGTCCCCCCTTCAACTCCTTCAACCGCTTCAACCGCTTCAACCGCTCCGACCTTCGGCGAATCCGACTCCCCCCTCCGCCCCGCCCCCGAACTCGGCCGCGCGCTCGGCCTCGGGGAGGCGACGGACTGGCGCACGGACGCGCTCCTGCCGTGGGTCGTGCCGGCGGAGATGGGCGGATCGGTCGTGCAGAGCTCGTTCGAGGACGGCGTCGCCACCTCGCGCATGGCCTTCCGCGTCCGGGGGCCCGGGCGGCTGTCCTTCTCCTACTGGAAGGACTTCTACAAGGGCCGCTTCGCCATCGACCTCGACGGCGAGACGGTCTTCGGCGACACCTCCCGCCTCCACGGCTCGCGGGACTGGTTCGACGCCGCCGTCGACGTCCCCGCCGGCCCGCACGAGATCGTCTTCGGCTACACCCACGGCGGCACGGGCTACGTCGACTCCTTCAGCGGCGTCCGCATCCGCGGCCTCCGCCTCGAGCGCTAGCGGCGTTGCGGGGCGCGGAGGGGTCTGGTAGAATCCGCGGCATGCTCATCGGATGCCACCTCTCCGCCGCGGACGGTTTCCGCGGGCTCGCGCGCGACGCGATCGCCGTCGGCGCGAACGTCTTCCAGTTCTTCACGCGCAACCCGCGCGGCGGCGCCGCGAAGCCGATCGACCCGGAGGACGTCGCGGACTTCCTCGCCACGTCGAAGAAGGAGAGGTTCGGCCCGATCCTCGCCCACGCGCCCTACACGCTCAACGCGTGCTCGGCGAAGGAGGACACGCGCCGCTTCGCCCGCGAGGTGTTCGCGGACGACCTCGCGCGCATGGAGAACGTCCCGGGCAACCTCTACAACTTCCACCCCGGCTCGCATGTCGGGCAGGGCGTCGAGACCGGCGTCGCGCAGATCGCCGGGATCCTCGACGAGGTCCTGCGTCCGGAGCAGTCGACGACGGTCCTGCTGGAGACGATGTCCGGCAAGGGCAGCGAGGTCGGTGGCCGCTTCGAGGAGATCCGCGCGATCCTCGACCGCGCGGCGCTCGGCGCGCGCATGGGGGTCTGCCTCGACACGTGCCACGTGTGGGACGCCGGCTACGACGTCGCGGGCGACCTCGACGGCGTCCTGCGCGAGTTCGACCGCGTCGTCGGCCTCGACCGCCTCCGCGCGATCCACCTCAACGACAGCAGGAACCCGCTCGGCGCGCGCAAGGACCGCCACGCCCGCATCGGCGAGGGGTGCATCGGGCTCGAGGCGCTGGTCCGCGTCGTGAACCACCCGCTCCTGCGCGACCTGCCGTTCTACCTCGAGACGCCGCAGGACGAGCTCTCCGGCTGGGCGAAGGAGATCGCGCTGCTCAGGTCGCGGCGGCGGTAGCGAACTACAGGCCCATGTCCTCGCGGACCTTCTGGAAGCGCTCGGCGGCCTCGCGCAGGAGCGCCTCCGTCGTCGGCCAGTCGATGCAGGGGTCGGTGACGGAGACGCCGTAGTCCATCTTGCTGCGGTCGAGGCGGATCGGCTGCGTCCCCCACTCGAGGTAGCTCTCGAGCATGAAGCCCACGATGGACGTGTTGCCGTTCTCGATCTGCGCGAGGACGTCGTGCAGCACGTCGCCCTGCTTGGCCGGGTCGTAGTGCGAGTTGCCGTGCGAGCAGTCGACGATGATGTGCTGCGGCTGGCCGGCCCGCTCGAGCGCCTCCTCGGCGCGCGTGATCGAGGCGGAGCCGTAGTTGGGGCTGTCCCCGGAGCCGCGGAGCACGAGGTGGGCGTACTCGTTGCCGCAGGTGTGGAAGACCGAGAGGCGGCCGTCGTCCGCGAGGCCGAGGTAGTCGTGCGGGCGCGTGGCGGCGCGGATCGCGTCGGCCGCGCGCGAGAGGCCGTCCTCGCGGGGGCCGTTCTTGAAGCCGACCGGGACGGGCAGGCCGCTCGCGATCATGCGGTGGGCGTTGGACTCGCTCGCGCGCTGGCCGATCACCATCCAGGAGAACATGTCGCCGAGGTAGGCGGGAAGCACCGGGTCGAGCGCCTCGGTGCCGGCCGGGAGCTCCATCCGGACGAGGTGGTGCAGGAACTTGCGCGAGGCCTTGAGGCCGTCCTCGACGCGGAAGTTGCCGTCGAGGTGCGGGTCGGTGAGGAAGCCGCTCCAGTCCGAGGCGCCGCGCGGCTTCTCGAAGTAGACGCGCATCACGACGAAGAGCGACTCGGAGAGCTCGTGCGCGAGGGCGGAGAGGCGCTGGGCGTAGTCGTCCGCGCCGACGACGTCGTGGATCGAGCACGGGCCGACCACCGCGAGCAGGCGCGCGTCGGAGCCGTCGAGGATTTCGCGGATCGTCTTGCGGAACCCCGCCACGAGCTTCTCCTGCTGCGGCAGCAGCGGGTCGAAGCGCTTCAGGTCGGCCGGCGAGAGGAGCGGGTCGACGGAGCGGACGAGGTTGTTGGGGTTGAACGGTGCGGCCATTTCGGATGCGGCGCGCGGGGCGCGCGGCATGGGCGGCATTATACGCGCGCCCGCCGTCCGGTTCAAGGGTATTGCGCGCCTGGCGAAAGCGCTTGCGCGCGGGAGGCGTTTTCGGCTATGCTCTGCGCCGTTGCAACACCCCGAAAGGAGACTGCCATGAAATCCGTCCGTTCCCTCCTGATCTGCGCCGCGCTCGCCGGCGCGCTCGCCGCCCCCGCCGCCGACCCCGTCGCCGTCGTGCGCCTCAAGAGCGTCAACGCCGCGCTCGCCGTCGCGCGCGACGCCTCCGCCCTCGCCGGGCAGCCCTTCGCCGCCGTGATGGCCGAGAGCATGCTCCGCTCGCAGATCGCCCAGACGGGCGTCGAGCTGCGCGAGGACGATCCGATCCTCCTCGCGGTCCGGCCGAATCCGGCGCCCGAGGGCGGTTCCGGCGAACTGGGCATGGTCGGCCTCCTGGAGGATCCGCCCGCGATGGCCTTCGCCGTCCCGGCGGCCCCCTTCCCCGCGGACCTGCTCGAGAAGATGCTCGACTCGACGAACGCCCCCGCGCCCGGCGAATGGCTCGCGAACGGGGACGGCGACCTCTTCTACGCCTACCGCGACGGCTACGCGCTCGTCGCCGCGACGGCGGACGGCCGCGCGCTCGCGGAGAGGCTCCTCGCGGCGAAGCCCGCGCGCCCCGACGCGCTCGTCGAGTTCTCGATCGCCGAGCCCGCCGAGTTCCAGAGGCGGATGGAGCTCGGCGACGCGAAGGAGGAGGCGGTGGCCGCCGCGTGCGACGCGATCGCCGAGACGCTCGGCCTCCCCGGCTTCGGCGACAAGGTCAAGCTCGTCCTCGACGCCGCGGAGAAGACCGACCGCGAGACCGAGCGCTACGACGTCGACGTCTGGTTCGACCCGACGAACGGCCTCGCCTTCGCCGTCTCCCGCGTCGCGAAGGAGGGCTCGGACCTCGCCGCGCGCATCGCCGCCGTCCCCGCGCTCGACCCCGCCGCGCTGCCCGGCGTCCCCGCCGGCGCGCCGTTCTGGACCGTCCAGGCCGCGTGCGAGTCGCCCGAGGCCGACCTGAAGGCGATGCTCGGCGCGATCCGCGGGCTCGTCGACGGCCCGGCCCCGTCGGGCGACGCGGCCGCCACGGCCCAGCGCGCCGCCGCCGTCCGCATGCTCGACGCGAACCTCGCCGCGCTCCCCGCCTTCGGCGCCGTCGCCGCCTACGCGACCGCCGACGCCGAGGGCCGCCCCGTGTTCGCCATGGAGACCCGCCTCCGCGACGCCGCCTCCGCGCGCACCCTGCGCGACGCGCAGGCCGCGCTCCTCGAGTCCTTCCCGTGCCTCGCCTCCAACGGCGTCGCCGTCGTGCGCGAGGAGAACGGCGACGTCCGCGTCGACGTCGCGACCGCCGACGCCTTCGTCGGCATCGCCCGCCTCGCCCACGAGCTCGAGCGGCTCGAGGAGGAGGACGACGGGTCCGACCTCTGGGTCGACGACGAGGAGGACGGAACCGAGGAAGACGGGGAGGACGGGGAAGAGGATGACGAAGTCTCCAATGAGCCCGAGGACGAGGAGGAGGACGACGACTGCGACGCCGGCGAGGAATTCGACGAGGCGGAGGCCCGCGAGGCCGCGAAGGCGGTCGCCGAGCTCATCGGCGAGAAGCTCGAGTTCCGCGACGCGATCGCGGCGGACGGCTCGTCCGAAAGGGGCACGGTCTCCGCGCCCGGCGCGAAGGTCCCCGAAGCGAAGGGCGTGCCCGGCCTCGCCGACTCGCTCGCGCTGCAGGGCGCGTTCCTTTCCGGCGGCGCACGCCCGTTCGGCGCGGGCGCCTTCTCGGCGCGCTCGATCCTCGCGGCGTATCTGCCGGCCATCCTCCGGCTCGACGCCGCGAGCGACGATCCGATGGACGAGGACACGAAGGGCAAGCTCAAGGCGTTCGCCGAGGGCGAGGCCGACTTCCGCATCCGCGTCCTCTCCGCGACCGATGGACGGACGCTCTCCGCGGCCTTCGCCATCCCGCGCGCGGACATCGAGGCGCTCGCCAGGCTGATCGTCGAGGCCGAGCAGTCCGAGGGCGGCGACGCCCTCTTCGACGAGGACGAGGACGTCGACCTCGACGACGATGCGGACGCGGACGACGACGCGGACGACGCGGCCTAGCGCGGACCGTACGGTTTCCGACGGCGTGG
>CAMNDA010000308.1 GCA_946534745.1 uncultured Verrucomicrobiota bacterium
TAGCGCTTCTTGCCGCCGGGGAAGGCGACGATGCCGTGCTTGGCCAGGTACTCGCACATCTGCGTGCGGCCGGGGAACTCCTTGAGGAGCAGCGCGTCGCGCCAGGGGGCGTAGACCGCCATCTCGGGGGCGAACTGGTTCGTGTAGCGCTCGAAGCGCATCTGGTCGTTGCCGCGGCCGGTGGCGCCGTGGACGAGCGTGTCGATGCCGCGCCTCTTCATCGCCTTGACGATCTCGCGCGTCGTGACGGCGCGGCCGATGCCGGTCGAGTTCCAGTAGCCGCCGTCGTAGGTCGCCTGGGCCTTGATCGCCTGGAAGCAGGCCTCGGCCATGGGCTTGCGGACGTCGACGATGACCGTCTCGACGCCGCAGGGCTCCATCTTCCTGCGGACGTCGCGGATGTCCTTCTCGTCGGGCTGTCCGAGGTCCGCGGTGAAGCAGAGCACGTCGGCGCCGGCCTCGCGCAGGCGCATGGCGATGGTTTTCGAGTCGAGTCCGCCGGAGACGCAGATGCCGATCTTCCGGCCCTTCATGTCCTTCACGGTGAGTGCCATGGTGGAGTCCTTGTATGGGGGTTGCTGGAATGGCGCGGGAGTATAGCCCACCGCCCCCGCGTGCGCAAGCGACGCGCCGCGAAGTTGCGGGCGGAGGGGGCGACTGCTAGAATCCGCGGCCATGGAAACGAACGGGAGAAACGAGCGCCTCGAGCGCCTCTACGCGCGCCGGACGTTCGGCATCAAGCCGGGGCTCGACGAGATCCGCGCCCTGCTGCGCGAGCTCGGCGACCCGCAGGAGTCCTTCCGCGTGCTGCACGTAGCGGGCACCGACGGCAAGGGCTCCGTCTCGACGATGCTCGCCTCGGTCCTCCGCGCCGCCGGTCTCCGCGCCGGGCTCTACACCTCGCCGCACCTGGTGAGACTCTCCGAGCGCTTTCGCATCGACGGCGCCGAGATTTCCGACGACGCCTTCTTCACGCTCCTCGACGAGGTGGAGGCGGCGGCCGCGCGGCTCGTCGCGCGCGGGCTCCCCGAACCCACCTTCTTCGAGACGACGACCGCGCTCTGCGCGCTCTGGTTCGCCCGCGAGGGCGTGAAGCTCGCCGTCGCCGAGGTCGGCATGGGCGGCCGGCTCGACGCCACCAACGCCTTCCTCCCCGCGGTCTGCGTCGTGACGCGCATCGGGATGGACCACATGCAGTATCTCGGCGACACGATCGAGGCGATCGCGAGCGAGAAGGCCGGCATCGCGAAGCCCGGCGTCCCGATCGTCCTGGGGGCGATGCCGGACGAGGCCCGCGCCGCGATCCTCGCCCGCGCCCGCGAAATCGGCGCCCCTGCCGTCCTCGCGGAGGAGGCGTGCGCCGTGCGCCGCGTCTCGGGCGACCTGCTCTCGCAGAAGCTCTCCGTCTCGACGCCGGACCGCGACCTCGGCGCCGTGAAGATGCGCCTCGCGGCGTCCTACCAGGTCGAGAACGTCGCGACCGCCGTCGCCGCGGTCGAGACGCTCGGTCGCGTCCTCGGGATCGAGTGGCCCGCGAAGGCGATCGCCTCCGGCCTCGCCGCGGCCGAGCTGCCCGCGCGCTTCCAGCTGCTCTCCGAGGACCCCGCCACGATCCTCGACGGCGGGCACAACCCGTGCGCCGCCGAGGCGCTCGTCGGCGCGCTCAGGGCGGCGAAGGCCGCGCACGGCGTCCGGCTCGTCTGCGGCATGTGCGCCGACAAGGACCCCGCCGTGTTTCTGCGCGTGCTCGCGCCCGTCGTCGGCAAGGCCTGGTGCGTCCCGATCACGAACCCGCGAGGCCTCCCGCCGGAGAAGCTCGCCGCCTTCGCGCGCGGCGCCGGCCTGCGCGAGGCCCGCGCCTGCGCGTCGCTCGCCGAGGGCCTCGCCGCCGCGCGCGCCGACGCGAAGGAGGCCGGCCGGCCGGTCCTCGTCTGCGGCTCGCTCTTCCTCGCCGGCGACGTCCTCGCGTCCGCTTGCGGGTGACGTCCCGGTATGGTAGCCTACCCCGCGCCATGAGAATCGTCGTCGGATACGTCCCGCTCGAGTCGGACCTCGGCGTCCCGCTCCTTTCGCAGAACCGCCAGTTCCAGTGGTTCTCGAAGCCGACCTACGTCTATCCCATGGTCCCCGCGAGCGCGGCGACGCTCCTGAAGAGCAGGGGCCACGAGGTCCTCTGGCTCGACGGCATCGCCGAGGGCCTGACCCAGGCGCAGTTCGACGAGCGCTTCGCGGCGTTCAGGCCGGACCTCTTCCTCCTCGAGACGAAGACGCCCGTCATCAAGGCCACCTGGCGCAAGGTCGACCACCTCAAGGAGCTCGTCCCGGACTGCACGATCGTCCTCTGCGGCGACCACGTCACCGCCTTCCCCGAGGAGACGCTCCGCAGCTGCAAGGCGGACTTCGTCCTCGCCGGCGGCGACTACGACTTCTCCATCGCCGCCCTCGCCGACGCGCTTTCCCCCGCTTCAACCGCTTCAACCGCTTCAACCGCTTTAACCGTTTCAACCGTTTCAACCGCTTCAACCATTCCAAAAGGCTTCTACTGGCGAAACGAAAGCGGCTCGATCGCCTCCTCCGGCCCGTTCTGCAACAGGGACCATCGGCTCGAGGACCTGCCGGAGATCGACCGCGAGCTCACGAAGTGGGAGCTCTACAGCCGCGAGAACGGCAACTTCCGCCGCACGCCCGGCACCTACACGATGGCGGCGCGAGACTGCTGGTGGGGCAAGTGCGCGTTCTGCTCCTGGACGACGCTCTACCCGGAGTGGCGGCACCGCACGCCGGCGCAGCTGCTGGACGAGATCCAGCACCTCGTCGAGCGCTACGGCGTGAAGGAGATCTTCGACGACTCCGGCTGCTTCCCCGCCGGCGCGTGGCTGCGCGAGTTCTGCGAGGGGATGGTC
>CAMNDA010000309.1 GCA_946534745.1 uncultured Verrucomicrobiota bacterium
CCTACTTCAACTGGATGGAGAACATCCGCGACTGGTGCATCTCGCGGCAGATCTGGTGGGGCCACCGCATCCCCGTCTACACCTGCGAGTGCGGCCACGAGTGGGCCGCGACCGAGAAGCCGACGGTCTGCCCCAAGTGCGGCGCCGGCGCCGACAAGATCACGCAGGATCCCGACGTCCTCGACACGTGGTTCTCCTCGTGGCTCTGGCCGTTCTCCACGCTCGGCTGGCCCGACAGGACCGCGGACCTCGCCCGCTACTACCCGACGACCGACCTCTGCACCGCGCCCGACATCATCTTCTTCTGGGTCGCGCGCATGATCATGGCCGGCTGCCGGTTCATGGGCGACGTCCCGTTCCGCAACGTCGTCCTGCACGGCGTCGTCCGCGACGCGCAGGGGCGCAAGATGTCCAAGTCGCTCGGCAACTCCCTCGACCCGCTCGAGATCATCGGCAAGTACAGCGCCGACGCCCTGCGCTTCACGCTGATGCAGACGACCTCCCCCGGCATCGACGTCTTCATCTCGATGGACAAGTTCGAGATCGGCCGCAACTTCGGCACCAAGATCTGGAACGCCGCCCGCTTCCTCCAGATGCACGCGAGCAAGGTGGAGGGCTTCTCCTTCGCCGCGTTCCGCGGCGAAGGAGAAGCCGTGGGTGGAACGGGCGCTCGTCACTCGTCACTCGTCGCTCGTCACTCGCCGAGCGCCAGCGAGGCGGCGGCGCTCTCGCTCGACGACCGCCACATCCTCGCGACCGCCGACGCCGCGCTCGCCGCGATGGACACGGCCCTCGCCGGCTACCGCTTCCAGGACGCCGCGCTCGCCGTCTACGACTTCGTCTGGTCGCAGTTCTGCGACTGGTACCTGGAGGAGGCCAAGCGCGACCTCTACGGCGACGACCCCGCGCGCCGCGCGCAGGTCGTGGGCATCCTCGCCGAGGTCTTCGGCCGCGCGCTGCGCATGATCCACCCGTTCATGCCGTTCGTCACCGAGGAGATCTGGCACCAGCTCGGCTACGCCACGAGCGACGAGGAGACGATCAGCCACGCCCCGTGGCCGACGCCCTTCACCGCCGAGGAGAAGGCCGCCTGGGGGATCGACGAGGACGTCCGCGCCTATGTGAACGCCCGCCACGACCTCATCACCGCGGGCCGCGCGCTGCGCTCCTCCATCTCCGCCCTGAAGCCCTCCGACAAGGTCGCCTTCGTCGTGAGCGCCAAGACCGCCGGGGCGGCCGCGCGCCTCCGCGCCGAGACCGAGTCGCTCGCGGGCTTCCTCGGCGCCTCCGGCGTCGAGGTGCTCGAGGGCGAGACGCTCTCCGGCATGCCGGCCGCCGACACCGCGCTCGGCACGATCGCGCTCAAGCTCGAGGGCTCGGTCGACGCCGAAGCCGAGAAGAGGAAGGCGCAGGACGAGATCGCGAAGCTCGAGGGCTTCCTCCGCACCGTGGAGGCGAAGCTCGGCAACGAGACCTTCCTCAGCAAGGCCCCGACCGCCATCGTCGAGCAGCAGAAGGCCCGCAAGGAGGAGCTCCTCGCCGACCTCGCCCGCAAGCGCGCCCTCCTCGCCTCCCTCGGCTAGACCCACGAACCTCTCGCCCCCGGAAACGAACGCCATGATCCTCGCCATCGCAAACCAGAAGGGCGGCGTCGGCAAGACGACCACCGTCGTCAACCTCGCCGCCGCGCTCGCCGCGCGCAAGAAGACCGTCCTCGTCGTCGACCTCGACCCGCAGGCGAACGCGACCTCGGGCCTCGGCGTGGAGCCGAAGGAGGGCGTCTCGCTCTACGGCGCGCTGATGCGCATCGCCGACGTGAACGACTTCATCGTCGGAACCGCCGTGGACCGGGTGAACCTCATCCCGTCCGAGGTGAACCTCGCCGGGGTCGAGATCGAGCTGGCGCGGATGGACGACCACCTCGGCGGCGTGCGCAAGGTGCTGCGCCCGGTCGTCGAGTCGAAGGTCTTCGACTACGTCCTCGTCGACTGCCCGCCCTCGCTCGGCATCCTGATGAGCAACGCGCTCGCCGCGGCGGACGCCGTCCTCGTCCCGATGCAGTGCGAGTACTACGCGATGGAGGGCCTCTCGGTCATCCTCAAGCTCGTCGAGCGCATGCGCGCCACGGGCGCGAACCCCGGACTCCGCGTCGAGGGCATCGCGATGACGATGTACTCGCGCACGCGCCTCGCGGACGAGGTCGTCGCGCAGGTGCGCGAGCACTACGGCGACGCGGTCTACAAGACCGTCGTCCCGCGCAGCGTGCGCGCGGGCGAGGCGCCGTCCTACGGCATCCCGCTCGTCGCCTACGCGCCCTCGACGCCCGTGGCGCAGGCCTACTTCATCCTGGCCAACGAGTTCCTCGCGCGCCAGAGGGCGCTCGCGGGGGCCGACGGCAAGGTCGACTCCCTCCCGCCGAAGTCCGGCGCCCTCGCGTAGCGGCGCGCCGCCCTAGACGAAGCGCAGCACGCCGAAGCGCCCGGGCTGGTGGAAGTCCAGCCTCTCCCCCACCCCGCTCCACGCGCCCCAGCGCGGCGACGGCGTCTCGTCGCCGCAATGGAAGAAGTTGGCGCGCCATTCCGCGCCCGGACGCGGCTCGCACGGCGCGCCGCTCACCGCGGCGAGGAGCGAAAGCGGGAGCGAGAGCTCCGCGCACCAGTCGAGCGGTCCCGCGAGGGGCGGGTCGACGACGCGCGGAAGCGAGGTGCGCACCGCGACGCGCGCCATCCACTCGGGCGGCAGCGGCGCCCAGTCCGCGAAGCCCCCCTCCGGCAGCCGGCGGTTGTCGACGATGTACGAGGCGAGCAGCGTCCCCCCCGCGTCCATCTCGAAGTTGAAGTGCCCGGCGGCGCCCTCCGGCTGCACGAAGAACTCGACGCAGCTGTCCTTCCAGACGTCGCCCTGCGGCTCCGTCGCGACGCTGCGGACGAAGCGGTCGCCGCGCACGTCGAACCGCACCGCGATCCGCCCGCCGCCGCAGAGCGCGCGGAAGCGCACGTCCGGCCGGACGGCGCCGCTGAGCGGATGCCACTGGTCGACGCGCCCC